>NZ_JBHTML010000095.1:0-14825 GCF_042679445.1 Arthrobacter sp. GCM10027362 | reverse complement strand
GTCGTCGGCAGCCGGAACCGCCGGGGTCGCGGGAACGGCCGGAGTGGTGACGGAGCTTTCGACGTCGGCGGCGGGTGCCAGGGCCGGCGCGGCGACGGCGGCACCGGCGCCTCCGACGGCGATGAGCGCAGCAAGTGCGGCGCCCTTGGCGGGCAGGCTGAATGTCCGGAAACGGTTCTTCATGGATTCCTCACGCGTTGAAACGAAGGCAGCAGGCGGCTTGCGGTAAGCCGTGCGCTGCCCGTACATCCAACTAATCGCAGCCGCGGGGCCAAAGGTTACGCATGCCGGGAAGATTCCCCGGAGACCGATTACCGCCGCAGGCCCGGTGCCGCCGCAGCCAGGGCGCCGGCCAGGAGGGAGAAGCCCCCGCTCCGCCGGCCCTGAGGACGGGAACGCACTCAGCGGCATCGGCCCGGGAGCAAATCCGGCCTGGAACCGGAGGAGGTACGGCGGCGGGCGGCCGGGGAACGTTGCCCGGCCGCCCGCCGCCGTTCCTTGGTCCTGCCGTGCGCTGCTTGGCCGCTACTTGGTGGCGGGATGCCCGTCCTGGGTCAGGGCGCTCAGCGCGCCGGTGTCGATATCCTCGGACGGACCGTTCAGGTAGCGCTCGAGGCTGTCGTCCATGGCGTTAATCCAGCGGGTGTGGTGCCTGGCTGCCATGGTGCCGGTCATCACGGACCGGTGGGCATTGTCCCGGTAGCCGAGGATGTCCTCTTCCTTGTCCTTCATCCACTGCTTGAACAGCACGCCGACCTGGTCCAGGCCGAAGTCCGGGTAGTCCGTGAGCGAGATGAGCTCGCGCAGATAGTCGGTCTGGAAGTCCGCCTCGGCGTCATGGTCGGGCAGGGCGAGGAAGCGGTCCAGCCAGGCCTGGATGTCCGCGGCGCGCTCCCCGGCGGAGGGGAGCTCGATGCGGCCGAACATCACGTCGCGGGCGAACCAGGCCTGCGCATCGAACATGTTGAACGTGTAGTACTGGTCCTGCGCGCCCAGGTAGAAGAGGTTCGTGTTGTCCTGCCACACCACGCCCTTGTACAAGTTGGCCGGGTAGAGGACGTTCTTCGACTTCAGCGACAGTTCCTCGGGCAGGAACGGGTACTTGTGCTGGTAGCCGGTGCACAGGATGACGGCGTCGAACTCTGCGCTCGTGCCGTCCTTGAAGTGCGCGGTCCTGCCCTCGAAGCGGGTCACCAGCGGGCGCTCGACGGCGGAGTCGGGCCACTTGAAGCCCATGGGGCGGCTGCGGTAGCTGAAGGTGACGGACCTGGCACCCATCTTGTGCGACTGCATGCCGATGTCCTCGGCAGAGTAGCTGCTGCCGATCAGCAGGATGTCCTTGCCGGCGAAGCGCTCGGCGCCGCGGAAGTCGTGGGCGTGGAGGACTT
The DNA here is from genome assembly GCF_042679445.1 of Arthrobacter sp. GCM10027362. Taxonomy (NCBI): domain Bacteria; kingdom Bacillati; phylum Actinomycetota; class Actinomycetes; order Micrococcales; family Micrococcaceae; genus Arthrobacter; species Arthrobacter sp. GCM10027362. Next base: position 13,437 of record NZ_JBHTML010000095.1, on the reverse strand, counting down.
CTCCGGGGAAGGTGTTGATGCCCTCGAATTCGGGCACGTTCGGGACGGAGAAGTGGCCGGTGGCGACAACGAGCTTGTCGAAGACGAAGGCCGCGGTCGTGCCGGCCGCAAGGTCTTCGACGGTGACGGTGAATTCCTGGGTCTGCTCGTCGTAGGAAACGAACCGGGCGACGGTGTTGAAGCGGACGTACTTGCGCACGTCGGACTTCTCCACCCGGCCCTTGATGTAGTCGAAGAGGACTTCGCGCGGCGGGTAGGAGGAGATCGGACGGCCGAAGTGCTCGTCGAAGGTGTAGTCGGCGAACTCGAGGCATTCCTTGGGGCCGTTGGACCACAGGTGGCGGTACATGCTGCTGTGTACCGGTTCGCCGGCGGCGTCCAGCCCGGTGCGCCAGCTGTAGTTCCACTGGCCGCCCCATTCGGACTGCTTCTCAAAGCAGGTGATTTCGGGGATTTCTGCTCCGAGCTGCCGGGCGGATTCGAATGCACGCAGCTGGGCCATGCCGCTGGGTCCGGCACCAATGATTCCGACTCGCAAAGTTGTGCTTCCTCCTCATTCAGCGGATCTGTCCTGGTCAGATGCGACGCCCGGGCTCCGCGAAAAGGCCGTTCAGCCGGCCCGCCCGCGCAAAAAGGCGCCGGGCTGTACGGCGGCAGGAACGGCGGCTGCATCCTGTCTGCAGCGCGGAACGTGCCGAGGCCCCGTTGGTCAATCCCTGTCCAGGGAGAAGGGGCACTGTGCCGGCGGGGCAAGGGCAGCCTGCCGGCGATTCCGGGCGGCCTGCCGAAGATCCAGCAAGAGCGGCAGGCCTGTTTCATCTGAACACTTAAGGAAAGCTAAGTCAAAACCGCTCATTGCCGAAGCAGGGCTTCAGGGTTCGGCGCTCACGCACATCGCTCAGCTGCTCCTGCCTTCGGCGGCGGCAGCTTGAACGGCATCCTGCATCCTGCGGCTGCCGGCCTGCGGCCGGCCGCCCCGGCTGCAGGTCGGCGAAGCTTTCAAGCGGCATCATAGACAGCATGCTTAGCAATTGCCTAGGCTGGGAAGGTGTCGGCCCGGTGCGTCCGGAGGCAGGCAGGGCGCTTTCGCAGGAGGAACATCCATGACTTCGAGTTCGAACCCCGATCCCCTGGAAGATAACATCACCGGGCTGGAGCCCGGCGGCGGAGTCCCGCCCGGGGAGACCCCGCCCGCCGAGGCACAGACCAATCTGACCCAGGGCCATGACGAAGGCGGGCCGAAACCTTGGGTGCCATGGCTGTGGATCGGGATCATCCTGCTGTTCGCCGTGGCGATTGCGGCGATGTTCCTGGTGTATGCGGGGATCCTCATTTTCTCCTAGCACCGGGAAGCAGGTCCGGGCCCGCCCGGGCAACGCCGGCCGGGCCCGGTTCCGCTAGGACACGCCGCCGGGCAGGATGGAGACCTTGACCGAGGCTCCCGTGGTGTCGCCGACCAGGTCCAGCGCCGCCTGGAAGTCCTTGAGCACAAACTGGTCGGTGCAGATTTCATCCATCGGCAGGATCCCCGATTCGAGCATCTTGATGGCCGCCTGCCAGCAGTACGGTCCCAGATGCGCCCCGCGCACGTCCAGTTCCTTGTCGTCACTGATGATGGACCAGTCCACGGTGACGTCGGAGCCGAAGACCGAGTACTCCACGTAGCGTCCCAGCTTGCGCAGCAGGTTCAGCCCCTGGCCCACGGCCGACGGATGGCCCGTGCCTTCGAGGTAGACGTCGGCCCCGTAGCCGCCGGTCATGTCCTTGATCCGCTGGACCGCGTCTTCCTTGCCGACATTGATGGTGATGTCGGCGCCGCACTTGCGCGCCAGCGCGAGCTTGTCGTCGGACATGTCCAGCGCCACCACGGTCAGCGGGTTCTTGGCCTTGGCACCGGCCACCATGCCCAGGCCGATCGGCCCGCAGCCGGCGATGACCACGACGTCGTCGAACGTAATGCCGCCGCGTTCGACGGCGTGCAGCGAGCAGGAGAGCGGCTCGGCGAAGGCCGCGTGATGGGCGGGCAGTTCCTTGGAGATCCGGTGTGCGCGGGCGTTCCACGGCACCAGCAGGTACTCGGCCATTCCACCGTGGAAGTTGCGGAAACCGAACATGTCGTGCGGTCCGCACATCCAGTATTCGCCGCGCACGCAGTACCGGCAGCGTCCGCAGGGCACGATCTGCTCGCAGGTGACCCGGTCGCCGACGGCGACGCCGTGGTGGGCCATGCCCTCCTGGTCCGCCTGGATGATGGTGCCGGCAAACTCGTGGCCGGGCGTCATTTCCTTCTGCGCCCAGGCCGGCCGGTTCTCGTCGCCCCAGAATTTGGCCGCGCCGTGGTAGCACTTCAGGTCGCTGGCGCAGACGCCGACGGCCTCGACCTTCATCAGCATTTCGCCGGGGCCGGGGATGGGGACCGGTACCTGTTCGAGCGTGTAGTTCTCCGGGCCGTGGCAGATCACGGCCTGCATGGTTTCAGGCAGCCCGGCCGGGGCTGCGGTTTCCGGTGCGGGGGTGGTGGACATTTGTCCTCCTCGGAAGTGGTGTGACTTCGGTTGCAAGTTGACCCGCCGAGGGATGCTCCAGACGTGGCCGGCGGGCCCGCGGGCGCTCCGTTGACAGTGACTTAGCTCACAGTTACATTATGTTTATAACACGAAGAGGTCACAAAATAACAGGCTGACATTTCTGTCCGGCGCTTTTGGCCGATCGCGGGAAAGGGCCCTCCGGTTTCCTGGCGTTGCCCTCGAGGTGGCCGCCGCGGATGCCTGCGGCGTGTTCCAGCACTTCGGCGCCCTCCGGGCCGGTGGCCGGCCAGTCCTTCACCTTCGACTCCAAGGTCCCTAGATGAGCACAGCAACCGCTATCCCCAAGAAGCCCGCCAGGAAGACTGTCTTCACGCCTGCCCGGCTCATCACCGCAGGCGTTGTCCTGGTGGTCCTGATCCTCATGTTCTTCAACACCAAGATCCTCACCGGCAAGGAAGCCACCGAAGCGGCGCCCGGAACCTTCAGCCCCGCGTCCTATGCGCAGGAGAAATTCAGCTCCGAAATCGTCCCGGACATCACCGGGCGGGCTGCGGACCTCGTGACCGTGCACAAGGCGATCGCCGCCGATCCGGCGGCCGCGGCCAAGCAGTACGGCGTCGTCTCCGGTTCCTCTCCGGCGGTGTTTTCCGTCAAGTTCACCGGAACGGCGGGCGAGCCCGGAGCGAACGGGCAGCTGCCGGTCCAGGTCAAAAACATGCCGCCGGACGTCAAGGTCCTGGTGCAGATGGGACCTGCCATTAACGGCACCTCGATCCGCGACGCCACCGGGAAGGTGCAGTTCTCCCAGTTCAAGAACCAGATCGACTACCAGAACGTGGGAGCGGAATTGAACAAGCAGGTCAAGGACCAGGTGCTTGCCAAGGTTGATGCGGCATCGCTGCCGGGCAAGCAGGTGTCGGTGGTCGGGGCCTTTACCCTGATCAACCCGGCCGCCTACATCGTCACCCCGGTGAAGGTTGACGTGGCGCCATGAGCGAGGTCATTCTCCGCGCCCGGAACGTCACCAAGCGCTACGGCGGAACCCGGGCCCTCAAGGGCGTGGACTTCGAGGTCCTCAGGGGCCGGGTCACGGCACTGTTCGGCGAGAACGGGGCCGGCAAGTCCACCCTGATGAAGATCCTCTCCGGCATCGAGCAGCCGACCTCGGGCAGCCTGGAACTGTACGGCGAGCCGGTCGAGTTCGCCAACACGGTGGAGGCCCGGGACCGGGGGATCTCGATCATCCACCAGGAACTGAGCCTGAGCCCGAACCTGAGCGTGCGGGACAACATCTTCATGGGCCGGGAGATCACCGGCAGGGGCGGCATGGTGGACTATGCCGAGGAACGCAGGCAGACCAGGGAGCTGATGGAGCGGCTCGAAGAGCCCATCGACCCGGACACCAAGGTGGCGGACCTGCGTCTGGGCCAGCAGCAGATCGTTGAGATCGCCCGGGCACTGTCGGTGAATGCGCGCATCCTGATCATGGACGAGCCGACCTCGGCGCTGAGCGCCTCGGAGGTAGACGTCCTGTTCAAGGTGATCCGGGACCTCACCGCCTCCGGGGTGTCCATCGTCTACATCTCGCATCACCTGGAAGAGGCGATCGAAATCTCCGACCACGCCGTGGTGCTGCGGGACGGGCTGATTGTGGCCCAGGCGGAGATCGCCGATGTCGACCTGGACTGGATCGTGGGCAACATGGTCGGCCGCGGGTTCGACCTGGGCAGCCCGCCTGGCCGCGGGAACTTCGGCGAGCCGGCCCTGAGCATCGAACAGGCCATGGTGGCGGATCCTGCCAACCCGGAACGGCTGGCCGTCAACGGCTTTTCCCTCGAGGTGCGTGCCGGCGAGATCGTCTGCATCTACGGCCTGATGGGGGCGGGCCGGACCGAACTGCTGGAGGCCGTGGCCGGCCGGGTCCCGCTTGTGGGCGGCAGGGTGCTGCTCCAGGGCCGCGACGTCGCCGGGTTGAGCATCGCCGAACGCATCGAGGCCGGGCTCGGTCTGGTCCCGGAGGACAGGCAGCGGGACGGGCTGGTGCAGACCATGTCCGTGGGCCGGAACCTGTCGCTGGCCAGCCTGGGCAACTTCCTCAAAGGCCTGGTCCTGTCCCGCCAGGAGGAAAAGGACCTGGTCCAGCAGATGATCCGGGACGTGCGGGTCAAGACCGCCGGGCCGGGCGCCCCCATCGGATCCCTCAGCGGCGGCAACCAGCAGAAGGTGGTCATCGGGAAGATGCTGGCGACCAATCCCAAGGTCATCCTGCTGGACGAACCGAGCCGGGGGATCGACATCGGTGCCAAGTCCGAAGTCTTCGGCCTGCTCGCCGAGCTGGCCGAGAAGGGCCTGGCGGTCCTCTACTCGACGTCCGAGGTCGGCGAGTGCCTGAGCATCGCCCACCGCGTCATTGTCATGAGCAAGGGCCGCATCTCCGCCGAATTCGACGCGGCACGGACCACTAAAGAGCAGATTATGGCGGCTTCGGGCGAAGCTGCCGTCGCCCTATAAATGAACGGAAACCGGACATGAGCCAAGCAACAGCGACCGCGCCGGCCAGCACCGGCCGGCCGGCCGGCGGCCTGGATATCCCCAAGATCCTGCTCGAAGGCCGCGCCTTTATTGCCCTGATCGTCATCATCGTCATTTTCTCCTTCCTGTCGCCGAACTATTTCAGCGTCAACAATCTGCTGACCATGTCGGCCCACGTGGCGGTCTACGCCATCCTGGCGGTCGGGATGTTGCTGGTGATCCTCAACGGCGGCATCGACCTGTCCGTCGGGTCCACGGTGGGGCTCGCGGGCGTGGTCGCCGGCTTCCTGATGCAGGGGGTCAAGCTCGGGGGCGTCACGCTCTACCCGGCGGTCTGGGTGTGCGCCGTCTGCGCTGTCGCCGTGGGGGCCTTCGTCGGCTGGATCAACGGCATCCTGGTCTCGAAGTTCGGCGTCGCTCCGTTCGTGGCCACGCTGGGCACGCTCTATGTGGTCCGCGGGGCCGCCCTGCTGATCACCGGCGGCCTGACCTACCCCAACCTGCGCGGCGATCCCGCGCTGGGCAACACCGGCTTCGACGCCCTCGGCTTCAACCGCATCTTCGGGATCCCCACCGGCGTGCTGGTCATGGTGGTCATCGCCCTGCTCGGCAGCTTCCTGCTCAACCGCACCGCCTTTGGCCGCTGGCTCTACGCCTCCGGCGGCAACGCGCGGGCGGCCGAGCTCTCCGGCATCCCGGTGAAGAAGGTCCAGGTCCGCATCTACGTGGCCTCCGGCGTCTGCGCCGCCATCGCCGGCGTGATCATCGCCTCGGAGCTGACCTCGGCCAACCCCACCGCGGGTTCAGCCTTCGAACTGACGGCCATTGCCGCCGTCGTCATCGGCGGTGCCGCCCTCTCCGGCGGGCGCGGCAACATCCGGGGGACCCTGCTCGGGGCCTTCGTGATCGGCTTCCTCTCCGACGGCCTGGTGATCATCGGCGTCTCCGAGTACTGGCAGATGGTCTTCAAGGGCGCCGTGATCGTCGTCGCCGTCATGCTCAACCGGATCGAGGGCCGCTCGAAGCGGATCAAGCATGCCGAGATCCCCGCAGGCGCGCCACCCGCCCAGGCGGCCTCCGGGGCTGCCGGGCCCACCGGAACCCCACCTGCCGTCAACACTGCCAACCCGTGACACCGATGAAAGGTACGACCATGAAACGCAAGGCGATCGCAGCCCTGGCTGCATGCATGACCATTGCGGCGCTGACCGGCTGCGGCGGAGGCGGCGGTACCGAAGGAGGCGGCACTTCCACCGGTGGAGCCACGGGCACCGCGGGCGGCGGCAGCGGCAGCAAACTCATCTCCGTGATCGTCAACGATCCGGCCAATCCCTACTGGAAGACCGAAGGGGACACGGTCAAGGAGGAAGGCACCAAGCTCGGCTACACGGTCAACGTCACCGCGCACAAGGGCGACACCAAGGCCGAAAGCGACCTGATCGACACCGCCATCACCAATAAGGCCGCGGCCATCGTGCTGGACCCGGCCAACGCGGACGGCTCGGTGGGCGGCGTGCAGAAGGCCACCAACGCCGGCATCCCCGTCTTCCTGGTCAATGCCGAGATCAACCAGCAGGGCCTGGCCAAGGCCCAGCTGGTGTCGGACAATGCCCAGGGCGCGGCCCTCGGGGCGCAGGAATTCGTCAAGGCGATGAACAGCAAGGGCACCTACGTGGAGCTCCTGGGGGCGCCTTCGGACAACAATGCGGCCACCCGGTCCAACGGCTATGCGACCGTCCTGGACCAGTACCCGGACCTGAAGCGGGTGGAAGCCCAGGTGGCGAACTGGGACCAGAAGCAGGGCCACGACAAGATGCAGTCCATGCTCCAGGCCCACCCCGACATCGACGGAGTGCTCTCGGGCAATGACCAGATGGCATTGGGCGCGATCGCGGCCCTGAAGGAGGCCGGCAAGCTCAAGGATGTCGTCGTGGGCGGCTTCGACGGCTCCCCGGACGCCGTGGATGCCGTCAAGGACGGCACGATGGCCTACACCGTCCTGCAGCCGGTGGCCGACTTCTCCCGGAAGGTCGTGGAGGAGATCGATGCCTACCTGAAGAACGGCAAGACCGGCGCCGACAGTGAAAAGCAGGCCTTTGACTGCACGCTGATCACCAAGGACAACGTCGATCAGTACACCTCCGCGTTCACGCTCAGCAAGTAGCAGCACACGGGGCGGACTCGCCAGTTTGCCGGTCCGCCCCGTGCCCCAATACTTCGGTCCAGGAGACTGTTTCGCCATGGCTTACCTGTACAACAATCCTGCGGATTTCACGGACGAACTGACCGAGGGATTCGTTGCCGCCTACCCGCAGTGGGTCCGCCGGGTACCCGGGGGCGTCGTGCGCAGCAGCCGGCCTGCCCCGGGCCAGGTGGCGGTGGTGATCGGCGGCGGTTCCGGCCACTACCCGGCCTTCGCCGGGCTCGTGGGGCCGGGGCTGGCCCACGGCGCGGCGATGGGCAACATCTTCGCCTCGCCCTCGGCCCAGCAGGTCTATTCGGTGGCCAAGGCCGCCCAGAACGGCGGCGGCGTCCTGTTCAGCTACGGAAACTATGCCGGGGACGTCCTCAACTTCACCCAGGCGCAGGACCGCCTGATCGCCGAGGGCATTCCCGCCCGCACCGTGACGGTGACCGACGATGTGTCCAGCGCGCCGCTGACCGAGACGGCCAGGCGGCGCGGGATCGCCGGGGACCTGACGGTGTTCAAGGTGGCCGGCGCCTGTGCCGACGCGGGCGCAGACCTGGACGAAGTGGTGCGGATGGCCGCCCGGGCCAATGACCGCACCCGCTCCTTCGGCGTGGCCTTCGCCGGCTGCACGCTGCCCGGATCGGCCGAGCCGCTGTTCACGGTGCCCGCCGGCAAGATGGCCGTCGGCCTGGGCATCCACGGCGAACCCGGCATCAGCGAGCGGGACATGCCGACGGCGGACGAGGCGGCCGAGCTGTTCGTCACCACCTTGCTGGCGGACCTGCCGGAGGAGGTCGCGGCGTCGGGAGACGTCAGCGGCAGCCGGATCGGCCTGATCCTGAACGGGCTGGGCTCGGTCAAGTCCGAGGAATTGTTCGTGGTCTACCGCCGCGTCCGCCAACTGCTGGACGACGTCGGGATCACTGTCGTGGAGCCCGAGGTGGGCGAACTGGTGACCAGTTTCCAGATGGCCGGCGCCTCGCTGACCCTGTTCTGGCTCGACGACGAACTGGAACGGTACTGGACCGCTCCGGCGAGCACCCCCGCGTACCGCAAGGGCGTCGTGGCCGAAACGGAGCAGGGCACCGCCGAGGCCGAGCATGCCGAATTCGGGACGGCGGAGCTGCCCGCCGCATCCGCTTCCTCGCGCGAGGCGGCCGAAGGGGTCCAGGCCATCCTGGAGGCGGTGAAGGCCCTGCTGGACGAAAAAGCCGCCGAACTGGGCCGGCTCGATTCCGTGGCCGGCGACGGGGACCACGGCATCGGCATGCAGCGCGGAGCCACCGCGGCCGCGGCCGCCGGCCGGGAAGCCCTGTCCGCCGGCGCCGGCGCCGGCACGCTGCTGCAGCTGGCCGGCGATGCCTGGGCGGACAAGGCCGGCGGCACCTCGGGCGCGCTGTGGGGCCTGGCCTTGAATACCGTCGGTGCGCACGTGGGAAACGACATGCCTCCCGACGCCGTTTCCGTCTCCGCGGGCATTGCCGAGGCAGGGAAGAAAATCCAGCAATTCGGCAAGGCCAGCCTCGGCGACAAGACGCTGCTGGACGTGCTGCTGCCCTTCAGCGACACGCTCAGCGAGCAGGTCGAGGCCGGCGCCTCGCTGCGTGCCGCGTGGGCGCGGGCAGCCGAGGTGGCGGAGCGGGCCGCCGAAGCCACGGCACAGATGGTGCCGAAGATGGGACGCGCCCGCCCGCTGGCCGAAAAAAGCCTGGGCACTCCCGATCCTGGCGCGGTCTCCATGGCCATGGTCGCCCGCACCATCGAACGCCAGCTCTACAAGGGCGAACCCGGTCCGGAACCGCAGGAACACGAAGGAGAACCACATGCCTAGGAAATTTCGCGTCGTCGTTGGCAGCGACGATGCAGGCCTGGCCTACAAGGACAAGATCAAGGAAGACCTGCAGTCAAGCGACCGGGTGGAGTCCGTCGTCGACGTCGGGGTCGGGGACGAGGAAAACACCGCGTACCCCAGCATTGCCATCGCCGCGGCCGAACTGATCGCCAAGGGGGAGGCCGACCGGGCGCTGCTGGTCTGCGGCACCGGCCTCGGCGTGGCGATCGCGGCCAACAAGGTCCCCGGCATCCGCGCCGTCACTGCCCACGACAGCTACTCGGTGGAACGGTCCGTGCTGAGCAACAACGCCCAGGTACTGACCTTCGGCCAGCGCGTTGTCGGCATCGAACTGGCCCGCCGGCTGGCGCGCGAATGGCTCGACTACGAATTCGACGAAGCGTCGCCTTCGGCCAGGAAGGTGCAGCTGATGACCGACTACGAAACAAAGAACATGACCGCGCCGCCGGCCGGCCCGGAACCTCAGACATCCGGGTGAGCAGGCCGCCGGCTCCCACGCTGCCGGCGGCGGCAAAGTATGGTTGAACAGGCCATGCTCCGGGATGCCCGGCAGGACAGTTCAGGAGGAAACATGAAATCCGAGGGGGGTAACGCAAACACGCGGCTGTCCCGGCAGCTCGAACGCCAGCGGACCATCTCGGAGATGGTCATGGCCGAAGGTGCGGTGCGCATCGACGAATTGGCCCAGCGGTTTGGCACCAGCCAGATGACCGTCCACCGGGACCTGGACGAACTCGAGGCCAGGGGGCTGCTGCGCAAGTCGCGGGGTGTGGCTACCGCGCTGTCCTCCAGCCTGGTCGAGTCCAGCGACGTATACCGGGCCGGCCAGCAGCGGGAAGAGAAGAAGGAAATTGCCAAGGCCGCGCTGGAATTCATTGAACCGGGGCAGGCCATTTTCCTGGACGATTCGACCACGGTGCTGGAGCTGGCCAAAATGCTGCCTACGCACGCCCCGCTGACGGTACTGACCAATGTCCTGACCGTGATCAACGAACTCAAGGGTGCCCGCGGAATCACCCTGGTGGCCCTGGGCGGGACCTATCACAACTGGTGCAGCTCCTTTATGGGCGGCATGACCACCGACGCCATCCGCAACCTGCGCGCCGACCTGTTCGTCATGTCCGCCGCCGCGGTCACCGACGATGTGTGCTTCCACCAGAACCAGGCGACGGTGGACATCAAGCGGGCGATGTTCGCGGCGTCGGCCAAGCGGATCCTGCTGGTGGACCATACCAAATTCGAAAAACGGGCGCTGCACGCCCTGGCGCCGCTGTCCGGGTTCGACGCCGTGGTGGTGGATTCGCGGACCGGGCGGGACGAGATTGCCCGGCTGGAATCCCGGAACATCCACGTGGTGGTGGCCCGCGGCCATGCCAGGCCGGAGCCGGCGGCCAGGCAAAGCTGACGGCGCAGCGCGTTCCAAGCCAGGAAGGATAGAAAGGAACCTCACACCATGCCCGGTAGCGTGGCGGTCATCGGCTCGATCAACGTCGACCTTCACCTGCTGGTGGACAGGCTCCCGGGCCCCGGGGAAACGCTGCTGGGGTCCGGCGGCACCCTTTCGCCGGGCGGCAAGGGGGCCAACCAGGCGGTGGCCGCGGCCCGGCAGGGCGCCTCCGTCCTCATGGTCGGAGCGGTAGGCCGGGATGCCAATGCCGCAGCCGCCACCGAACTGCTGCGGCAAAGCCGGGTGGACCTGGACCTGGTGGCCGAGGCCGACGGGCCGACAGGCCTGGCGGTGGTGACCGTGGACCGGCAGGCCGAAAACAGCATCGTCGTTGTTCCCGGGGCGAACCTCGCCCTGGACCTGGCCATGGTCACGGCGGCCCTGCCGCGCCTGGCCGGCTGCGACGTCGTGGTGCTGCAGGGCGAAGTTCCGCCGGAGACCGTCGAATACGCGCTCGAGGCGCTCGCCGGTTCCGGCGCCCGGACGGTGCTGAACCTGGCGCCCGTGGTTCCGCTTGCCGCCAAGACCATCCGCGCGGCGGATGTCCTCGTTGTCAACGAACACGAGGCGGAGGAGGCCTTGCACCTCCTGACCGGCGGGCGGCTGGACCTGACGGGGGAGCCGCTGTCCGATGGCACCGCCCTTGCCCAGGCCCTGGTGGCCGCAGGGGTGGCGGCGGTCATCGTGACGTTGGGGTCCCGGGGTGCCGTGCTGGCCGACGGCGCGGGCGTCGAGCACGTGCCGGCGCCGCCGGTAGCGGCGGTGGACACCACCGGTGCCGGAGACGCCTTCGTAGGGACCGCGGCGGCAGGGCTGGCGCGGGGGCTGCCGCTGCGTCAGGCCTGCGAAACCGCGGTCCAGGTGGCGGCCCGGTCTGTTACGGCGCATGGCGCGCAGCAGTCCTATCCCTGGGCGGAAGGCCTGCAGTGATGGGCATAATGGACGCTGGACCGGATGAAGGAGGAACCATTGCCTAACGGCCCCGGGCTTGCGGACACGAACGGTGCGCTGGTGCTGATCCGGCACGGAGAGACGGACTGGAATGCGGCCGGGCGCCTGCAGGGCCGGACCGACATCCCGTTGAACGACGTCGGCCGCGGCCAGGCGCGGGCGGCGGGCGCTGCGCTGGCCGGAGCCGGCTGGGACCTGCTGGTGTCCTCGCCGCTGCAGCGCGCGGTCGAAACCGCCAGGATCATCGGGGCGGTCTCCGGGCTGCAGCTGGAGCACCGGCTGCCCGGGCTGCTCGAACGTGATTACGGCCGGTCCGAGGGCGAATACCTCAACGGCCTGAGCGAGCCGGAAATGACCCGGCTCTTCGGTGCAGCCGAGTCGGAGGATGCCGTAGCCGGCCGCGGGATTGCCGCCCTGCGCCGTCTGGTGGGCGATCATCCCGGGCGCCGGATCGTCGCCGTCGCCCACGGCACGCTGATCCGGCTGACCATGTCCGCCCTGCTGGGCCGGCCGCATCCGCGCGTTCCCAATGCCCAGGCCGTGCCGGTGGATCTTGGGCTGCTGGCACGGTACGGCGCGGGGCAGGAACCGGCGGAGGTCCCGGCGTAGCTGCAGCTGTCCCTGGAGCGGGCGCGAGGGGCCGGCCTTTAACGGACGGTGACCTGTCCCGCCTCGACCTCCCAACGGGTGTCCAGCCGGACATTGTCGAGCAACCGCCGGTCGTGGGAGACCAGCAGCAGCGCGCCGTCGTAGGATTCCAACGCCTGCTCCAGCTGTTCGATCGCCGGCAGGTCCAGGTGGTTGGTGGGCTCGTCCAGCACCAGCAGGTTCACCCCGCGGGCCTGCAGCAGTGCCAGTGCGGCGCGGGTGCGTTCGCCGGGGGAGAGCCTGCCGGTCAGGCCGGCGACCTGGTCCGCCTTGAGCCCGAACTTGGCCAGCAGGGTGCGCACCCCGGCCCGGTCCAGCTCCGGGACCAGCGCCTCGAAGGCGTCCCCGAGCGGCCTGTCGTCCGCGAGCTGGTCCCGGGCCTGGTCGATTTCGCCGACGGCGACGGAGGCACCCAGGCTGGCACCGCCGTCGTCCGGTGCCTGGCGCCCCAGCAGCAGCCGCAGCAGCGTGGACTTGCCCGCACCGTTGGGGCCGGTGATGCCGATCCGCTCGCCCGCGTTGACCTGCAGCGAGACCGGGCCGAGGGTGAAGCCGCCGCGGCGCACCAGGGCCTGGTTCAGCACGGCGGCCACCGAGGACGAGCGCGGGGCGGAGCCGATGCTGAACTGAAGTTGCCATTCCTTGCGCGGCTCCTCCACCTCCTCCAGCCGGGCGATGCGGGATTCCATCTGGCGGACCTTCTGCGCCTGCTTTTCCGCGGATTCGGTGTTGGCCCGGCGGCGGATCTTGTCATTGTCCGGGTTCTTCTTCAGGGCGTTGCGCACGCCCTGCGAACTCCACTCGCGCATGGTGCGGGCGCGGGCGACCAGCCCGGCCTTCTGCCCGGCGAACTGCTCGTACGCCTCGCGGGCATGGCGCCGGGCAACAGCGCGCTCGGCGAGGAACGCGTCGTAGCCGCCGTCGTAGACCGCGACCTTGCGCTGGGCCAGGTCCAGCTCCACCACGCTGGTGACGCAGCGGGCCAGGAACTCGCGGTCATGGCTGACCAGCACGACGCCGGCGCGCAGGCCTTGGACGAAGTCCTCCAGCCGGGCCAGCCCGGACAGGTCCAGGTCGTTCGTGGGTTCGTCCAGCAGCACGAGGTCGAACCGGCTGAGCAGCAGCGCCGCCAGCGCCACGCGCGCGGCCTGGCCGCCGGAGAGGCTGGTCATCAGCGCGTCCGGGCCGGCCTCCAGGCCCAGCTCGGCCAGTACCACGGGGATGCGGTCCTCCAGGTCCGCCGCGCCGCAGGCCAGCCAGTGCTCCAGCGCGGCGGCGTAGGCATCCT
>NZ_JBHTML010000094.1:0-15337 GCF_042679445.1 Arthrobacter sp. GCM10027362 | reverse complement strand
GCTGCTGCTGGCCCTGGCCCGCCGCCGGGAACCCCGCGGCTGGAGCGGCCGGCGGACGGCCGCCTTCCTGGCCGGCGCCGGGCTCCTCGTTTCGGCCCTGGTCCCGCAGCTCTCACCCTTTCCGCCCCACGATTTCCGCGGGCACATGTACCAGCACCTGCTGGTTGGCATGTACGCCCCCATCGGCCTGGCCCTGGGGGCGCCCGTGACCCTGCTGCTGCGCTCGCTGCCCGCACCCCGGGCACGGGCCATCGGCCGCCTGCTGCGGTCCCGGCCGGTGCAGATGCTTGCCCGTCCGGCCACCGCGCTGGCGCTGAACCTGGGCGGGCTGGCCGTGCTGTACTTCACGCCTCTCTATGCGGCCGCCGCCGGCCACCCCGTCCTCCACGGTGCGGTCATGTTCCATTTCCTGGCCGCGGGGTACCTGTTCGCCTGGGCGGTGGCGGGACCGGATCCGGCCCCGCACAGGCCCTCGGTGCCGGTACGCCTGGTCCTGCTCGGGGCGGCGATTGCCGGCCACGCGGTCCTGTCCCAGCTGCTCTACGCCGGCCTCTTTGTCCAGGTGCCCGCGCCTGCCCTCCAGCTGCGGCAGGCAGGCGAACTGATGTACTACGGCGGGGACATCGCCGAGCTGCTCCTGGCCCTCGCCCTGGTCAGCACCTGGCGTCCGGACCGCAGGGGCGCTGCCCTCCGGGAGGATCCCGGGGGAAGCGCCCGGCGCGGGAGTCAGCCGGGGAACTGGGTGTAGGGGGTGTCTGTCTCCCCATCCCGGTCCTGGTCCCCGTAGGCCTCCTTCTCGAGTTCCTCGGCCTTGGCCTCACTGCCGCCGTGGGCCAGGTCCTCCGGGTCCTGCAGCTGCTCGTCCAAGGCCTCCTCGGCGCGTTCCTCTTCGGCGTCGCCGCCGGCCCCGGTGTTCGGGTTCCGCTCGGTGCTCATGGATCTGCTCCCTTCCCGCTGCTCCGGATGTTGTGCCGGTACCTACAGCCTAGGTACGCACCGCACTGTTGGCGAGGCCTGCGCCCGGCCTCGTGGCAGACTTGACGGGGCCGGAAGCGGCCGGCCTGCCAAGGTAAAGGAGCGCTGGTATGTGGGAGGATTACGGGCTGGGCTGGGCCGACGTCCTCAGGATCGTGGTTTCCGCTGTCGCGCTGTACGCGGTGGTGCTGCTGGTCATCCGTGTGCTGGGCCAGCGGACGTTGGCGACGATGTCCAGTTTTGACCTGGCCGCGGTCATCGCCCTGGGGGCGGTGATCGGCCGGGCCATCCTGGGGTACACGCCAACGCTGGCAGCGGGTCTGGTCGGGCTGGTCACGCTCCTGGCCCTGCAGGCACTTAGCGGGCAGATCCGCCGGTTCCGCGGCGCGGCGCATCTGGTCAGCAGCCGGCCCATCCTGCTCATGGCCGGCCGCCGGATGCTGCGCGAGAACATGGTCCGGGCTCATGTGGCAGAGGAGGAGATGCTGGCCAAGCTCCGCCTGGCGGGCATCCGGCACACCTCCGAAGTGGCCTGCGTGGTACTGGAGTCCACGGGACAGATCAGTGTGCTCCGCCGCGGCCAGCCAATCAGTCCGGGCCTGCTCGCGGACGTACTCGGGGCCGAACAGATGCCCGCGGAACTTCTGGACACCGGCGCCGGCTGACGGGCCGGCGGCAGGCATCGTCGCCCCGCCAAGGGCCGGCAGGCAAGGAACCCCCTGAAGGGATTCGGGAGGTCACAAAAACCGCTTCAAAGGAACGGCAGATGCAACAGCGCATCACGCTTGCCTCCGGAATCCCGTCAGGGGGTTCCTTCGATAAGAAGTTTCCTGCTCCCGCCGCCTGCTGTCAACGGGCGCCCCGGGTGCAGGGCCGGTGCCGCGGGCATGCCGGCGAGGGAAAGGTCAGTTCGCGCCGCCCTGCCAGAGCGCGTCGAACGGGGCGTTGGAGGACACCCGGGCCTTGATCCCCGCGGTCACAAACTCCTTGGCCCTCCGGGCGGCCTCCAGCGGCGCGGCGCCCTTGGCCAGTTCCGCGGTGACGGCGGCGGCCAGCGAGCAGCCGGCGCCGCTGACGGCGACCTCGCCCACCTTCGGGGTGCTAAGTACCTCCAGGGTTTCGCCGTCGAAGTAGACATCCACCGCGTCCGGGCCCTCGAGCCGGACCCCGCCCTTGGCCAGCACCGCCGCGCCGGAGGCCGCGTGGATGTGCCGGGCGGCCTCCGCCAGGTCCTCGACGGTCCTGATGGACATGCCGGCCAGGGACTCGGCCTCGAAGTGGTTGGGCGTGACGAAGGTGGCCAGCGGCAGCAGGTTCGCCTTAAGCGCCTCGTCCGTATCCAGCGCGTGGCCGGGCTCCTGGCCCTTGCAGATCAGCACCGGGTCCAGCACGATGTGCTTCCATTCCTGGGACTTCAGGGCGGCGGCGACCGTGTCAATGGTCGCGGGCGAGCCCATCATGCCCAGTTTCACGGTCTCCAGCGAACCGGCGTAGCAGCTCTGCACGGCCTCGAGCTGGTCGGCGATCACCTGGGCATCCACCGGGACGAAGCGGTGGTTCCAGCTGTCCTTCGGGTCGAAGGAAACAATGCAGGTCAGGGCGGTAATGCCGTAGGTGCCCAGCTGCTGGAAGGTCTTCAGGTCGGCCTGGGCGCCGGCACCGCCGGTGGCTTCGGAGCCGGCGATGGCCAGGGTGATCGGGGGCGGGGTCGAAACAGACATGGCCTTAATGCTATCGGGAATGCTATCGGGCCGCCGTCCTAGCCGCGGACGGTAACCATCTTCCAGACCGAGGCGCGGCCAATCGCCGCGCACAGGCCCACCAGGGCGGCAAACCAGACGGTCTCCAGCGGATCCCCGCCGTACAGGGCCAGGAAAATCAGCCAGGCCGCCAGCCCCACCACCACGAAAAAGGCCAGCACATGCAGCCACTGGGCACGCACCGGCCGCAGCAGCAGGCCCAGCACAAAGGCGATCGGCGCCCCGATGACCAGCCCGATGGCGGCGGAGTACAGGAAGACCACCAGGGCCATGAAGATCGTGCTGCTCAGGTGCAGCTGGCCGTACGGGCTGCCGGCCAGCGAAATGACCAGGACTCCGACGGAAAACGCCGCCACGGTGGTCAGGAAGCCGACCGCGAAGGCGCCGGGGCCGAAAATCACCTTGTGGCGCGGGTTGTGGTCCTCGAAGTCGTCGAACTCCTCGAAGCCGATGCCGTCGTCGTACTCTCCCGGTTCCTCCCGCGGCCCGGCCGCTGCCATCATGCCTCCTCGAAAATGCGTGCCGGTATCAGTAAAACATTCCCGGCTGCCTCGGCGCCGGGTCGGATTGCCGCGGCAGACACGTGCCGGGCGCCGGTCATGGGACAATTGACGGCGGCCCGGGTGGCAGGCGGGCGTTGCGCGAACCACTAGATACCAAGGGTGAACCACCGGATGACTCAACTGCAGACCTTCCCCCGTGCCAAATTCGCCTCGATCGGCAGCCCGTATTTCGGCATCATGCTGGCCGTGATGGCCGTGGTGCTGATCCTGTCCAACATCGGCGCCGCCAAGGGCGTGCTGCTGGGGCCGGTCGTCACCGACGGCGGCTTCTTCCTCTTCCCGCTGGCCTACATCCTCGGCGACGTGATCAGCGAGGTCTACGGCTTCAAGGCGGCCCGCAAGGCCATCGTCACCACCTTCGCGCTCTCGGTCTTTGCCTCGCTGTGCTACTGGGTGATCATTGCGCTGCCGGGCTTCGGCGATGAGTACGGGCTGGCGAAGCAGGCCGCGCTGGAGAACGCGCTGGGCCCGGTGCCGCTGATCGTGCTGGCCAGCCTGCTGGGCTTCCTGGCCGGGCAGACCATCAACTCCTGGGTGCTGGTGCGCATGAAGCGCCGCTTCGGCGAGCCGAAGCTGTGGGCGCGGCTGATGGGCTCCTCGGGGGTGGGCGAGTTCGCCGACACGCTGATCTTCTGCTCCATTGCGGCCTCGGTGATCGGCATTACCGGCTTCGGCATGTTCGCCAATTACGTGGTCGTCGGCTTCGTGTACAAGACCCTGGTGGAGTTCCTCTTCGTCCCGGTGACGACGGCGGTGATCGGCTGGGTGAAGCGGCGCGAGCCCTCGTACGGGGCGGTTGCCGCGTAGGCCGCGGGCGCCTGGCACGGGGCCGCCACTTGCAGCTGAAGCGGGCATGGCCGGCAAGTCCGCGGCGTTCCCCGGCCTGGCAACGGGGTGGCCCTGGACCGTGCCGCAGCTGTTTCCCGTCGCCAGGTCGGGCTGGGCCTGGTGGACGCCGGCTGCATCCTCGCCTTGGTCACCGATGGTTTGGCGGCCCGGGTTTTCCATATCGGACGGCCTCCGGCGGAGCGGGATTTTCGGTTCCGGGCCCGTGCTGGCAGGCTGGGAGTAAATCTTTGGCTCTCGACCGGAAAGCGGGACGCATGGCGGCAGGCAGGGCAGGCGAACAACAGGCCCGGCTGGTGTTTATCTCCTTCCCGCTGGCTTCCGTCCCGGTCTCCGCTGTCTTCGATCTGATGCTGCGGGCACCGGGATCCGGTCCGGCCTCCTTCCTATGGCAGTTGGGCCTGGGCGCCTTGATCGCGTTGGGATGGACCGTGGTCATGTGGTGGCCGGCCTGGAACTGGTTCCACCGCAACGGATTCTCCGTTCTGGTCCTGGTGCCCTTCATGACGGGAGCCGGGGCACTGCTGTGCCTGCCCTTCGTCGTGTTGTCGCCCTTTATTGGCGGCGGACTGCTCGTCCCCCTGCTGACGGGCTTGTTCGGCACGGCCGTGGGAATCGCGGGAAGCCTCGTCGCGGTGGCCGCCGAAGCAGTCCGCCGTGCGCGGGGACGGCCGGAGGAGGATTAGGGCACGTCCGATTGTGGCGGCAATAGAATCGGTGCCAATACCGCCGCTGATTCTGACGAACAGGTGGTGCGGGGAGTCCGCGGAGCCGGAATCCGGTCCGGCCCTGGGCCGGACCGCCCGGCCGCGCATCGGGTGGGCAACGGCGCATCAAAGCCACACGGTGCTCTGCCGGCTCTGCTGCAGGGGACCGGCCGCTACCGGCCCTCCTCGTCCTCGGTCAGCCCGCGCTGGGCGCGGTCCGCGGCCTCGGACGATCCCTCCGGGAGCGGGTCGGTGGCCGGGGGCACCTGGCCGGGGGCATAATCCTGCAGGCCGGCGTCGACGCGTTCCTGTTCGGTGGCCGCGGCCAGCGCATCGTCGTCGAGCCGGTCCGGCATCTTGCCGTGGCCCTGGGCGATGGGGCCGGGCAGGGCGTCATCCTGCGGTTCGATGACGTCGTCGAGGTTGGGGGAATCTTCTTCGCGGGGGCTGGACATGGCCTCTCCTTCGGTGGAAGTTGGCGTCCACTTTAGCGCGTCGGGTCCCCGCGGAGAACAGCCCGGGCCGCTACCGGTAGTAGCGGCCCAAGGTCTCCGCCTTGAAGTCGAAGAAGCTGCCGTCGGCAATCGCCAGCCGGGCGTCGTCGACCAGTTTCACGATGAACCGCTCGTTGTGGATGGAGATCAGCGTGTGGCTGACCATCTCCCCGGCCTTGTGCAGGTGGTGGATGTAGGCGCGGGTGTAGTGGGCGCAGGCGTAGCAGTCGCAGCCCTCCACCAGCGGGGTGAAGTCCTTCTTGAACCGGGCATTGGACAGGTTCTTCCGGCCCTGCGGGGTGTAGAAGGCGGAGTTGCGGGCCACCCGGGTGGGGGAGACGCAGTCGAAGGTGTCCGCCCCGTTCTCGATGGCCGTGAAGATGTCGTCCGGCTCGGAAATGCCCAGCAGGTGCCGGGGCTTGTTCTCGGGCAGCTCCTCGTTGCACCAGCGCACGATGGTGCCCAGGTTCTCCTTCTCCAGCGCGCCGCCGATGCCGAAGCCGTCGAAGTCCATGTTGCCCAGGTCCCGGCTGGCCTTGCGCCGCAGGTCCTCGTACTGGGCGCCCTGGATCACGCCGAAGAGCGCCTGGTACGGCCGGTGGGAACGCTCAATGGTCAGCCGCTGGTGCTCGGCGACGCACCGCTCGGCCCACCGCCGGGTGCGTTCGAGGCTTTCCTCCTGGTAGCCGCGGGAGTTCTGCAGCGTGGTCAGCTCGTCGAAGGCGAACATGATGTCCGCGCCGAGCTTGTGCTGGACCTGCATCGAGACCTCGGGGGTGAAGCGGTGCCGGTCCCCGTTCAGGTGGGACTTGAACCACACGCCGTCGTCGTCCACGTGCGCCAGGCGCTCCTTGCCCGCGGCCACCCGGTCATCGGGCCCGGACTGGTCCACCGCGCCCATGTTGATGACCTTCTTGAACCCCGAGCCCAGGCTCATCACCTGGAAGCCGCCGGAGTCGGTGAAGGTGGGTCCGGGCCAGTTCATGAACCTGCCCAGGCCCCCGGCCTCGTCCAGCACGTCCGGGCCCGGCTGCAGGTACAGGTGGTAGGCGTTGGCCAGCAGGGCCTGGGCGCCGAGGTCCCGCATGGCTTCGGGCAGCACGGCCTTGACCGTCGCCTTGGTGCCGACGGCGATGAACGCCGGGGTCTGGATCGTACCGTGCGGGGTGGAAATGGTGCCCGTGCGGCCGAGGAACCCGCCGCCGGCGCCGGCCCGGGCCGGCGGCGGCGCGGCGGTCTCGGCCAGGCGCCGGCCGACGGTGAAGGAAAAATCAGTCTGGGGCACCTCTCCATTCTGCCTGACGGCGCCAAACCGGCCCGGACGGGCAGGTCGCTGACTGGTTGATCACAAAAGTCGGCAGCGAAGGTAGTTAGCCGGTAAACTAGTTATGTGGCGAGTTGCCACCGGATCCGGCGGGGCAGGCAGCGCCCGCCGGGACACCCCTTGGATTTACCGCACCGGGCAGGCCGCCGGCTTCGGCCGGCCTGCCCGGTACCGGTTTTTGGCGCCGGACGGACGAAAGGACCCGCAGGGAAGTAGTGGCAGGCACAGTCAAGCAGCACATCAGGGAATTCTTCCGGGTAGGACCTGCCCGCAACGACCACTACGTCGCCGCGCGCGTTGCGGTCAGCGGCGGCGTGCCGCTGCTGACCCTGCTGGCGATGGGCCGTTACGACCTGATGGTCTTCGCGGCCTTCGGGTGCTTTGCCGGGATCTACGGCCGCGGCGAGGAGCACGGCAGCCGGCTGGTCCACCAGGCGCAGGCCGGGGGCCTGCTGATGCTGATGATGTTCTCCGCGCAGGCGGCGTCCATGCTCGACGGCGGGCCCTGGCTGATCGTCGCCGGAGTCTCGGCCGTGGCGGTGCTCTTTTCGCTGGCGGTCAACTACTGTGGGCTGCGGCCCGCAGGCGTCATCTTCTTTGCCTTCGGATTCGGCGCGATCGGATCCACCCAGCACGCGGCACCGCTGTGGCAGACCATGCTCACCGCGTTCGCGACCATCGTCTTCGCCATCCTGGTGGGCCTCAGCAGCCGGCTGGTCCCGGCCTGGCGGACCTCGCTGGCGCTGCCCCGGCGCCCGCAGTTCGACCGCTCCCGGTGGCGGGAGCTGGGCATCGAAGCCGGCGTCAACGGGCTGGCATCGGCGGCGGCCGGCAGCCTGGCGACGGTGGTGGGACCGGGGCACAACTACTGGGCCATGGTCGCCGCGGTGGCCCCGCTGGCCGGCCCGTCCCTGGCCCAGCGCGTGCGCAAGGGCGTGCACCGCATCATCGGCACCTTCGGCGGCGTCGGCACCACGGCCCTGCTGCTGTTCTGGCATCCGCAGCCGTGGGCGATGGTGCTGATGGTGATCTTCATGCAGTTCATGGCGGAGATGTTCGTCATCCGCCACTACGCCGCGGCGCTGATGTTCATCACGCCGATGGCACTGCTCATGACCGAGCTGGCCCGGCCCTCGGAGCCCGGGGCGCTGCTCGTGGACCGGGCCTTCCAGACGCTGGTCGGCGCCGTCGTCGGGCTGGTGCTGGTGTATGCGATGCACCGGCGGACGCTGCGCAGGCAGGCCCAGGGCCGGCGGCGCCGCCGGCCGCAGGAGGCGGCAGGAATTCAGTGTCCCCGGACGGGACCGGCTTCGTTGCCGATTACCAACGGCTTGGAGGACGGGAAGTGCCTGGTCCGCCAGGCGTCCCAGCTCGAGCGCAGCGCGGCCAGGGCCCTGGCGCCCAGTCCGTAGGTGGTAATCAGCACCTGCGTGCCGCCGTCGGGCCGCCCCTGCGCCTTGGGCAGGTCCGCCACGATCAGCAGCCCGTCCCCGTGCTCGGCATAGGAATGCACGGTCAGGCCCAGCTGGTGCGCGGACCGGAACCACACCTTCCCGGCGATGGTCTCGCCGGTGCCGAGCGTGACTTCGTAGTCCTCGCCCGGGGCGGGCAGCTTGTCCAGGCCGAGGTTGTGGATGGCGCCGCCGGACGGGACGGAATTGTCCGCGAAGTACGTGGTCTGGCGCCTGGCGTTCGGGTGCCGCTCGAGGGTGAAGCGCAGCTGCTGCAGGAAGGCCTGCCACCCTTCGAGGACATCCTCGTCCGGCTGGTCCGGCGGGCCTGCCAGGGTGAGCTGGGTGCCGTCCCCGACCGGTTCCAGCGCGAAGGTGTATCCGCCCAGCGTGAGGCTCTTGTGGTCCTGGCCTTCGGTGGCGTTGGTGAAGTAGATCCGGTTGATCTCATCCTCGAGGCCTTCCGTTTCCCAGCCGTGCCACTGGGCTATCCGGGACGGCTCCCGCAGCATGACCCAAACTTGCCGGGCGTCGGCGTTGATGTGGACGCTCAGCGGCTCTGTCTCAACAGTGGTATCCGACATGGTGCCGACTCTACCCCCGGCCGCATGGCGTGGCCATAGCCTGCGGACGGGCAGCAGCTGTCAGCGCGGGTCGTTCAGCGCCCGGATGGCCACCAGTTCGTTGCTGATCCGCCGGTCCAGCTCCGGCGGGTCCAGGGTCTCCGAGCCGCCGTGGGCACGCAGGAACATCAGCACGCCCAGGCGCAGCACCCGCCAGTCCCGCTCGGCCGCCTTGTCCACCGCCGCCATGGCGCGGTGGATCTCCTTGTCGTACAGGTTCGGCTCGTTCATTTGGCGCTGCCGGACGGTGGCATTCATCTTGGCCCGGAACGGATCGTCGTCGGCGTTGTCGGGGGCGCGCAGCGCCTCGGCGAACTTTTCCGCCGCCGCCAGGTCCCCGGCCTCGTAACTGATGTAGGCCGACAGCGCCAGGGCGGACTCGATCCACTTCCAGCGCCCGAAGTTCCCGTCATAGGGCAGGTCGGTGATCAGCCCGCAGACGGTCAGGGCGTTCTCCCTGTCGTCCAGGTCCACGAACAGGGCGTGGGCCAGGTCCCGCACGTCCTGGAGGTTGCTGCCGGACTTGGTGTTCAGCCCGCGGCTGAGCCGGGCGGAGATGCGCTGGATCTTGGCCCGGTCCGGATGCCTGCGGGCCACCCCCACGATCACGGCCTCCGGCGTGCCCTCCTCGGCCGGAATCAGCTCCAGGTCGTCGGCCAGGGCCAGGGCCGTGCCCTTGATCAGCTTGGGCCGGTTGGAGACCACGCGGATGGTGGAGCCGTGGGCGATCCGCACGGCGGTGCCGTCCTCGAGCGTGGCGACAATGAGCGCGGGCGTGCCGAAGTCGTCGAGCTCGACGGCGGTGGAGACCACCGCGGCCGAGTGCGTGCGGCTGCGGGTCAGGAATTTGTGCCCCCGGGTAACCGCCTCGGCCTTGACGATATTGATGTATGTCTTCGGCTGAAGCTCTATCATCGGTACACCCTTCATCAACCCGGCTGATCCCCGCCCCGCCTAAGTATATGGAACCGTTACCGAGGCTGCGGCGGTGCCACGCGGAAGGGCCCGGGGTTTAGCGGCACCAGCCGGCGTGGGCCAGCGCCTGGCGCAGCAGGTTGCCGCGGCCCCCGATGAATTCGGACTGCACCGCCGGGCCCAGGGCGTCTTCGGGGGACATCCAGGTCAGCTCGAGGGCGTCCTGCCGGGGGTGGCATTCCCCGGTGACCGGGATCAGGTAGGCCAGGGCGACGGCGTGCTGCCGGTCGTCCGTGAGCCCGGTTTCCGAGGGCGACGGGAAGTACTCGGCCACGGTGAAGGGGACGGGGCTGGCCGGCAGCTGCGGCAGCGCCAGGGCACCCAGGTCCTTTTCCAGATGGCGCAGCAGGGCCGCGCGGATGGTCTCCCGGTACATCACGCGGCCGGAGACGAAGGAGCGCACGATCTCGCCGTCGGGGGTGGCCTGCAGCAGCAGGCCCACCTCGGTGATGTAGCCCAGCGCATCGAGCCGGACCGGCACGGCCTCCACGTACACCATGGGCAGGCGCTGCCTGGCCTCGTAGAGGTCTTCGTCGGACAGCCAGCCGGGATACGGGTCGGGGGTGCGTACGTTCATATAGTTGTTCTACCGCACGACCCTTGAACCGTCACGTAAGGCGAGGTTTGCCGCCGGCTGCGGCGGGCTGGCGCCCGATGCCCTTCCGAACCCCGCACCACCGGTCCGCGCCCTCCCGGACCTGGCCAGCCCGGTTCGGGGCCCTCGGGCGCTACGCTGGGCGCATGGCTGCCGAACTTCCCGAACTGCTGCTGCCCGACGCCGCTGCGTGGCGCAACTGGCTGGCGGAAAACCACGCCGTTTCGCCCGGTGTCTGGCTGGTGCTGGGCAAGAAGGGCGGCACCGTCACCTCGCTGACCTACGACGCCGCCCTGGACGAGGCGCTGTGCTTCGGCTGGATCGACGGGCAGCTGGCCAGGCGGGATGCGGGCAGCTACCGGCAGCGGATGACCCCGCGGGGGCCGAAAAGCGCGTGGTCGGCGCGCAATGTGGCGCACGTGGAGCGGCTGGAGGCAGCGGGCCGGATGCATGGGGCCGGGCGGGCCGCCGTCGCGGCGGCGAAGGCCGACGGGCGCTGGGAGATGGCCTATGCGGGCCAGGCCGCGGCGGAAGTGCCCGCGGACCTGGTGGCCGCGGTCGCGGCGGTGCCCGAGGCGCAGGCGATGTTCGAGGTGCTGACCTCGGTGAACCGCTACGCCCTCTACTACCGGCTCAACGCGCTGAAGACCCCGGCGGCGCGGGAGCGGAAGATCGCCGAGTTCGTGCAGATGCTCGCCCGGCACGAGGCGCCGTACCCGCAGCGGAAGAGGCCGTAGGGCACGGCCTCGGCCTTCGCGCCCCGGGTTGGGCCGTCCTGCCCGGCTTTAAGCTTCAAGCACCGGCCCGGCCTGCGGGATTGCCGGAGGGACAATCCAAGGGCGGGAGGGAAGGGCCGGACTCAGGCCGGGAAGGCCACGCCTTCGCCGATGACGCGCAGGTTCAGCTCGGAGCCGGGCTTGGCCAGGGTGGCGTTCCAGTGCCGGATGGTGATGGTCTCCTGGTGGTCTTTGCCGCCGTCCGCGCTGCCATGGCCGTTGGCGTGCAGCCGGAGCCGGACGGTGACCTCGGGGCCGAAGAAGTCGGTTTCCAGCACGGTGCCCTTGATCTGGCCCTCGGGGACAATGCGGATCTGCTCCGGGCGCAGCATCAGGTGCACCCTGCCCTGGCAGGTGGGTCGGCGCACCGGGATGCCGCCGAGCGCGCAGGTGGCCAGCGAGCCCTGCAGGTCCGCGTCCAGGATCACCGCGTCGCCGAGGAATTCGGCCGTCTCCCGGTCGCTGGGCCGGGTGTAGACCACAAAGGGGTTGCCGATCTGGGCCAGCTCGCCGCGGCGCATCACGGCCACCTGGTCCGCGAAGGAGAGCGCCTCGC
Organism: Arthrobacter sp. GCM10027362; assembly: GCF_042679445.1. Lineage (NCBI taxonomy): Bacteria > Bacillati > Actinomycetota > Actinomycetes > Micrococcales > Micrococcaceae > Arthrobacter > Arthrobacter sp. GCM10027362. Next base: position 3,692 of record NZ_JBHTML010000094.1, on the reverse strand, counting down.
CCTGGTCGTGGGTGACCAGGATGGTGGTCACCCCGGCCTCGGCCAGGGTGCGGGCCACCGCCTTGCGGGTGGCCACGCGCAGGCCCGCGTCCAGGGCGCTGAACGGCTCGTCCAGCAGCATCAGTTCGGGTTCGCGGGCCAGCGCCCGGGCCAGGGCCACGCGCTGCTGCTGGCCGCCGGAGAGCTCGTCCGGGCGGCGGCGGGCATAGGCGGGCTCCAGGGACACCATTTCCAGCAGTTCGGCCACCCGGGCCTCGGCGGCGCGTCCGGAGAACCTCTTCTTGTCCAGGCCGAAGGCGATGTTCCGGCCCACGCTCAGGTGCGGGAACAGGGCGCCGTCCTGGGCCACATAGCCCACGTTGCGCCGGTGCGCCGGCACCAGCTTCCCCGGCCCGGCCACCAGTTCGTCCGCCAGCGTGATGGTGCCCGAATCCGGGGCCTCGAACCCGGCGATCAGGCGCAGCAGGGTGGTCTTGCCGCTGCCGGAGGGACCCACGACCGCCGTCGTAATGCCGCGGTGCACGGAGAGGCTGACCTGGTGCAGCACCGGGGTGTCGCCGAAGGCCTTGGTGGCCTTGTCGATGATCAGGTGGCTGTCCGGAGTGGGGGTATCGGCGGAGGCGGGACTCACGGGACCATGCTTTCGTGGGAGCGGGGCGGGATGGTCACTGCCCGGCGGCCTTCCGGGACTGGGTGTACAGCAGGTAGGTCATCGGCAGCGAGAGCAGGATCAGGATCAGCGCGTACGGGGCGGCGCCGCTGTAGTCGAGCTCCGCGCTGAGGATCCAGAACCGGGTGGCCAGGGTGTTCACCCCGGTGGGCGAGAGCAGCAGGGTGGCGGTCAGTTCATTGGCGATGCCCAGGAACACCAGGGCCGCGCCGCCGGCCGCCGCCGGGGCGGCCAGCCGCAGGGTGACCTTGAGGAAGGTCGCCAGCGGGGGCCGGCCCAGGGACTGGGCGGCCTCCTCCAGCTCCCGGGGGACCTGGGCCAGCCCGGCGCGCAGGTTGACCAGCGCCCGCGGCAGGAACAGCAGGGCGTAGGCGGCAATCACCAGCGGCACGCTCTGGTAGAGCGGACGGACAAAGTTGATGGCCACGGTGACGAAGGCCAGCGCCACCACGATGCCCGGCAGCGAGGAGGTGATGTAGTTGGTGCCCTCGAGCAGCCGGGTGAACCAGCTGCGGTGCCGCACCGCCAGCCAGGCGATGGGGAAGGCCAGCACCACGGTCACCAGGGCGCCGGCCAGGCCGAAGAACAGGGTCTGCAGCAGCGTGTGTCCGACCACGGGCCAGTTCCAGATGTCCGCACCCCCGGCCAGCAGCCAGCGGAGCACATTGCCCAGCGGCACCCCCAGTGCCAGCAGCGCCAGCACGACGACGGCGGCGAGCGCCGGCAGCCGGTAGCTGCCCAGCGGCACCGGAACGGGCCTGCCGGCGACGCCGGAACCGATCCGGGCGTAGCGGGCATTGCCGCGGGCCTTGGATTCGATCAGCAGCATCAGCAGGCAGAACGCCACCAGCACGCTGGCGAGCATGTTCGCCGCGGCGCCGTTGAAGGTGGATCGGTACTGCTCCATGATGGCGGTGGTGAAGGTGTTGAACCGGATCATGGAGAAGGCGCCGAATTCGGCCAGCAGGTGCAGGCCCACCAGCAGCGCCCCGCCGGTGATCGGCAGCCACAGCTGCGGCATGGTGACGCGGAGGAAGCTCCGCCAGCGGCCCAGCCCCAGCGAGGCCGCCGCCTGGTCCAGCGCCGGGTCCATCCGGCGCAGCGCCGCGGCGGCCGGGATGTAGACCAGCGGGTAGTAGGACAGCACCGAGATGAGCAGGCCGCCGCCGATGCCGCCGAGCGAGGGGATGGTGCCCACCCAGGCGTAGCTGTTGACGAAGGCCGGCACGGCCAGCGGCGCTGCGAGCACCACGGACCAGAACCGGGCTCCGGGCAGCCGGGTGCGTTCCACCAGCCAGGCGGCGCCGATGCCGATCAGGATGCACAGCGGCACGGTCAGCAGGATCAGGGCCACGGTATTGAACAGCAGTTCGCCCACGCGGGGCCGGAAGATGAGCCGGACCGCGGTGTCCCAGCCGGTGAGCACCGTCATGACGATGACGAAGCCCAGCGGGATCAGGGTGGCCAGCGTGACCAGGACGGCCGCGGCCACGACGCCGGCCGGCGGGCGGGAGCCGGCGCCTGCGTTCCGGGGCCGGCCCCCGGGCTGGCCCCGCCCGGGGCGGGAACCGACGGTAGCCGGGGTCATCGGACCCCGGCTACCGGAAGAAGATCGAGCACCAATTAAGCCTACCGGTTCTAGAGCAGCCCGGCGTCCGTCATGAGTTCGACGACCTTCTGGCCGTTGAGCTTGGCGGCGTCCACCTTGGGGGCGTCCAGGTCGGCGATCGGGACCAGGCCCTCGCGCGGGGTGACGTCCTTGCCCACCGGGTACTCGTAGTCGGAGCCGGTGCCCAGGGTTTCCTGGCCCTGCTTGGAGGTGATGAACTCAAGGAACTTCATCGCGTCCTCCTGGTGCTGGGAGGACTTCAGCACGCCGCCGCCGGAGATGCTCAGGAACGCCCCCGGATCCTGGTTCTTGAAGTAGTGCGTGGCCACGTTGGCGGAGTTTTCGCCGGTCTTGGCCTGGTCCGCGGCGTAGTAGTAGTGGTAGATCACCGCGCCGTCGACCTCGCCGGCATTGACGGCCTTCATGGCCGCGCCGTTCTTGGGGTAGATCTTGGCGTTTTCCTTCATGGCCTTCAGCCAGTCCGCGGTGGCCTGCTCGCCCTTCAGCTCCAGCATGGCCGAGACAATGGCCTGGAAGTCGGCGCCGCCGGGGGCGGCACCCCACTTGCCGGCCCACTTCGGGTCCGCCAGGTCCATGATGGACTTGGGCAGCTCCGATTCCTTGACCTTGTCCTTGTTGTAGACGAAGACGGTGGAACGGGCGGCGACGCCGGTCCACTTGCCCGAGGACGGGCGGAACTGTTCCGGCACGTTCTCCTTGACCGTGTCCGAAATGTCGGCGAAGAGCCCGGCGTTTTCCACCTGGGTCATGGCCGGGGAGTTTTCCGTGATGAAGACGTCCGCCGGGGAGGCCTCGCCTTCCTGGATGATCTGGTTGCTCATCTCGGTGTCGTCGCCCTGGCGCAGGTTGACCTTGATGCCGGTTTCCTTGGTGAATTCATCGACCCAGGCCTGCGTCATGGTTTCGTGCTGGGCGTTATAGACGGTGATGTCCGAGCCGCCGGAGCTGGCGGCGGCGGAGCCCTCGGGGGCGGAGCTGCCGGAACCGCAGGCGGCCAGGGTCAGCGCCGCGGTGGCGGCGAGGGCAGCGAAGGGAAGCTGCTTGAGGCGGAACTTCATGGGAAACCTTTCGGGGACACGGGCAGAAACGCCGGAAGCAAGGATAGGTATGCCTTACCCGGCGGAACGTTCTCCGCCATTGTTGCGGACCGTGCGGGGATTGCGCAACATTTGCGTCACCTAATGACGGCGGCCGCCTCCAGGGTCATCCAGGCCTGCAGCTGGGTGGACAGTTCCACGGTGCTGCCGGGCGGATAGGTTTCTGCGGCCGCAGCGGCCGGGTCCGCGGAGAAGACCAGGCCTTGCCCGCTTCGGCGGCTGCCGGGCGTGCGGCCGGCCCAGAAGGCGCCGGCGGTCCGGGTGACCAGCTCCGCGGCCAGCCGCCGCACGTCCG
>NZ_JBHTML010000093.1:0-15528 GCF_042679445.1 Arthrobacter sp. GCM10027362 | reverse complement strand
CGCCGGGGCCTGGGCGGACCAGGTGGCCGGGCTCTTCGGCGCCGCGCCGCAGGGCCTGGTGCCGTACCGGCGCACCGCCGCCGTCGTCGACGTCGAACGTCCGCTCGCGCCTGGCCAGCCCATGGTCGCGGCCGCGGACCACACCTTCTACTACCGTCCCGAGGGCAGCCAGGTGCTCATCTCACCCTCGGAGGCGGTGCCCAGCATGGCCGAGGACGCCAGACCGCGGCCCGGCGACGTCGAGGCCGTCGTCGAACTGGTCGACCGGCTGACCACCATGGGCATCCGTTCGGTGGCGCGCGCCTGGACCGGCCTGCGCACCGAGCCGGCGGACGGGCACCCGGTGGTAGGCTTCGACGGCGCCGTGGGCGGCTTCTTCTGGCTGGCCGGCCAGGGCGGCTACGGCTTCCAGACCTCCTGCGGGATCGCCGAGCTGGCCGCGGCGCTGCTGATGGGGCAGGACAGCGGGCCCTGGTCGGCGGCAGCCGCGGCGGCGCTCAGCCCGCTGCGCGGCGGCCACAGCCCCGCTCCGTAGGGCACCGGGGCCGCTACTGGACGATCAGCGCGTTGTAGTCCGGCTCGTTCTCCAGCACGCCGTACTTCTTGGCCGCGGTCCCCAGCGCCTTGAGCCCGTCCAGGTTGATTTCCGGGCGCCAGGCGGTCATCTCGACCTTTTCGGCCAGCTCCGGGGTGACCTTGGCGTAGTCCTGGATAATCGTCCGCACCTGGTCTTCGTTCTCCGAGGCGTACTCGAAGGACTTGTGCAGCGCCGTCCGGAAGCGCTCCACCAGCTCCGGGTTCCGGTCCAGGGTCTGCTGGGAGGTGAAGTAGAAGGCCGAGTCGAAGTTTTCCGCCATGTCCGTCATCGGGCTGGCCACGATCTTGCCGCCGGCATCCAGGATCTGGGTGCGGAAGGGCTCGGTGGTCCACGCCGCGTCGACATCGCCCCGGGCCAGGGCCGCGGGCATATTGGGGTAGGGGATCTCCACGAATTTCACCTGCCGCGGGTCGCCGCCGGCCTGCTCGACGGAGTTGCGGATGGTGATGTCCGCGAAGTTGTTCAGCGCATTGACCGCGACCGTCCTGCCGGCCAGGTCGGCGGGGCCGCTGATGCCGCTGTCGGGCATGGCGGCGACCTCGGTGGTGTCGTGGCCGGGTTCGTTGGTGGAGCTGGAGCCGTTGGAAATGACCTTGATTGGCAGCGACTCGTCCTGGGCGATCAGCAGGGAGACGGCATTCGAGTAGCCGAACTGGTACTCGCCGGTGGTCACCGCCGGGACGATGGCCGCGCCGCCCTGGGCAGGCTGCAATTCGAGCTCGATCCCTTCGTCCTCGAAGAATCCTTGCCTTTCGCCGAGGTACATGGGAGCGACGTCGGTAATGGGCAGCACGCCCACGGTCACCTTGTCCAGCTTGCCGGCGCCGGCAGCGGCGGAGCCGGGTTCCGACGAGGACGGGCTGCCGCCGCCGCAGCCGGCGAGGGTGAAGATCCCCGCCACGGCGGCGGACATGGCCCCGAGGGTGATGCGGCGGCGCGGGCCGGTTGGCCGCAGGTCTTGGATGAACACGGTTCCTCTCCAGTTCTGCCGGCAAGTGGCATGATCGTTTCAAGTAATGAAATGCAAATGTACGGATGCCGGCAGTTTGCGTCAATGGGGGATCGAGGGGTCCCGGGCGCCACTAATTGCCACTGGTTGAAATAAGTGTTTTACTAAGTGCAATAAGCCTTTCTCCGCCTCCTGAAAGGGACCTGCATGGTTGACGGTGCCGCTCCGGATGCCACCACACGGGCCGCCGACAGGGCCCTGGGGCTGTTGCGCGTGGTCTGCGAGCACGACGGCGTCAAACTCGCCGACGCGGCCAAGGAGATGGGGCTCTCGGCCAGCACCGCGCTGCGCCTCCTGCGCACCTTGGAAGCCAACGGCTTCGCGGCCCGGCGGGGGGACGGGCTGTACCGCCCGGGCTACCGGATGGTCCAGCTGGGCGTCCAGGCGCTCAGCCACGATTCGCTCGTGGCCACCAGCCGCGCCGCCCTGCAGTCCGTGGTGGCCCGCACGGGCGAGTCGGCCTACCTGAGCGTGGCAGCGGGCAACACGCACGGCCTGTACCTGGCCATCGAAGAAGGGACGCAGTCCGTGCGGCACATCAACTGGGTCGGCAGGACGTTCCCGCTCGAGGGCAGCGCGGCCGGCGCGGCCCTGCAGGGGAAGGTGGAGCCGGGCTCGTTCATCGTCGTCGCCGAGGGCGTGGAACCGGACATCACCGCCGTGGCCGCGCCGGTCATGGCCGGCTCCAAGGTGGTGGCGGCGCTGAGCGTGGTGGCGCCGAGCTACCGCACCACGCCGGAGGCCGCCCGGACCCTTGGCACGGTAGTGGCAGCCGAAGCCGGCAGGCTCTTTGCCGCTCCTGCCGACGATCCGGCCGGCGCCGCCGGCCTCGACGACTCCCAGCCTGCCGCCGGATGATCCAACCGACCCAAGGAACCAAATGCAAACCGTAACCTCGTTGCTCAACTCCATCGCCGGCGTCGGCCGGGACACCGTCCGCGGCGGCTACACCCGCCCCGTCTATTCGGCGGCGGAGCTGGACCTGCGCGCGTGGTTCATCGAGCAGGCCGGACGCCGCGGGCTGGACGTGGAAACGGACCGCAACGGGATCCTCTGGGCGTGGTGGGGCGAACCGCAGCCCGGGGCGCTGGTCACCGGCAGCCACCTGGACTCGGTCCCCGGCGGCGGGGCCTTCGACGGCCCGCTCGGGGTGGCCGCCGCGCTCGCCGCCGTGGACGAGCTGCGGGCCCGCGGCGTTGCGCCGCACCGTTCGCTGGCCGTCACGGTCTTCCCGGAAGAGGAAGGCTCCCGCTTCGGGGTGGCCTGCCTGGGCTCGCGCCTGCTCACCGGCGGCATCGACGCGGACAGGGCCCGCAACCTGCGCGACGCGGACGGCAACAGCTTCGCCGAGGTTGCCCGGGCCAACGGGCTGGATCCGGAGCAGCTGGGCGCGGACCCGGAGGCGCTGGCCAGGATCGGGGACTTCATCGAACTGCACGTGGAGCAGGGCCGCGGGCTCGGCGAGGACGGGCCTGCCGTCGCCGTCGGCAGTTCCATCCTCGGCCACGGCCGCTGGAAGCTGGGCGTCACCGGACAGGGCAACCACGCCGGCACCACGCTGATGGAGGACCGCCAGGATCCCATGGTGGCCGCCGCGCAGATTATCCTGGCGGTCCGGCAGGTGGCCGCGGCCCGGCAGGACGCCCGGGCCACTGTCGGGCGGATCCAGCCGGTGCCCGGGGGCACCAACGTGATTGCTTCCCGGGTCGATCTGTGGCTGGACGTGCGCCATCCGGACGATGCGGTGACTGCCCGGCTGGTGGAGACCATCCACGGCAAGGCGCAGAAGATCGCCGCGTTCGAAGGCTGCACGGTGGCCCTGACCGAGGAGTCCTACAGCGGTACGGTGCATTTCGATCCGGCCCTGCAGCGCCAGCTGGAGAACGCCCTGCCGGGTGCCCCGGTGCTGGCCACCGGGGCCGGACATGACGCCGGCGTGCTCGCCGGGCACGTCCCTGCCGGCATGCTGTTCATCAAGAATCCGACAGGGATTTCGCATTCGCCGGAGGAATTCGTGGAGCCGGCCGACGCCGATGCCTCGGCCGCCGCGCTCGCGGACGTACTGGAGGCGCTGCTGTGAGCGGGCTCTGGTGCGAGGCGGCGTGGCTGCCCGGCCGGGGCGTGGTGGACAGCGTCCGTGCCGAGGTGGATGAGGCCGGGATCGTCACCTCGATCCGTTCCGGAGTCCCCGCGGAAGCTGCTGACCTGCGCGTTGCGGGCGTGGCCTTCCCGGCTGCCTCCAACGCGCATTCGCATGCCTTCCACCGGGTGCTGCGCGGGCGCACCCACAACATGGGCGTGGGCAGCTTCTGGACCTGGCGTGAGCAGATGTACCGGGCCGCCGGCGCCCTCACACCGGATTTGTACGAGGAGTTGGCCACCGCGGTCTTCGCCGAGATGGTGGTGACCGGCTGGACCGGGGTGGCCGAATTCCACTATGTCCACCACCAGCCGGACGGCACCCCCTACGGCGGCAATACCGGCGGGCAGCATGCCATGGAGTTGGCGCTGGCCCGGGCCGCAGTGAATGCGCGGATCCGGCTGACGCTGCTGGATACCTGCTACCTGGCCGGCGGGATCGGCCAGCCGTTGTCACGGGAGCAGGCTCGCTTCGGCGACGCCGGCGTCGAGGCCTGGCTGCAGCGCCTGCAGTCGCTGCGGGAGGTAGTGGCACGCGATTTCTCCCCGGACCACGTCAGCGTGGCTGCGGCCCTGCACTCGGTGCGCGGGGTGCCCGAAGAAGCGCTGCCGGTGATTGCCAGCCGGCTGCCGGAGGATATCCCGCTGCACATCCACCTCTCGGAGCAGCCGGCGGAGAACGAGGCCTGCCTGCAGGCCACCGGACTCACCCCCACCGGGCTGCTGCACCGGCACGGTCTGGTCACCTCCCGGCTGTCGGCGGTCCACGCCACCCACCTGACCGAGTCCGATATAGCTCTCCTGGGCGCCGGGCATGCCACCGTGGTGATGTGCCCGACCACCGAGGCGGACCTGGGCGACGGCATTGGGCCGGCCGCCGCCCTGCGCGACGCCGGCGCCCGGATTGCGCTCGGCACCGACCAGCACGCCGTCGTCGACCCCTGGCTGGAAATGCGCGCCCTCGAGCACGGCGAACGGCTGCGCTCGGGCCAGCGCGGCTGGTTCCCGCCCGAAGCCCTGCATGAGGCCGCCTCCGATGCCGGTGCGATATCCCAGGGCCGGCGGCTGCCCGGACTGCAGCCGGGCCGGTATTGCGACCTGATGGCCGTGGACCCGGCCAGCCTGCGCACGGTGGGCTCGCAGCGCGACCAGCTGGCGCTGACGGCGACCGCCCAGGACGTGGCCACGGTGGTGGTCGGCGGCAGGCTGGCAGCCCGCAAGGGCATCCACGCCGTCCTCGGCGACCCGGCGTCCCTGCTCGCTGCCGCCATCGCCAAAATCGACACCGCACCGGAAGGCCCCTGACCCGATGGCCGAATCACTGTCGCTGCTGATCACCAATATTGGCGAGCTGATGACCCAGGATCCGGCCCGCGGAGCGGACACCGTGCTGCACGATGCCGCCGTCGTGGTGGAGGGGGAGCGGATCGCCTGGCTGGGACCGGCGGCCGGGGCGCCGGCGGCCGATGCCGAATACGACGCCGGCGGCCGGGCCGTGCTGCCCGGCTGGGTGGATTCGCACACCCATCTGGTCTTCGCCGGGGACCGCACTGCCGAGTTCGAGGCCCGGATGGCGGGGCAAAGCTATCAGGCCGGCGGCATCGCCGCCACCGTCGAGGCCACCAGGGCCGCCGGCGACTTCGAGCTGACCCGGCTGCTGCAGGAACGCGCCGCCGAGGCCTGCGCGGGCGGCACCACGTACCTGGAGACGAAGACCGGCTACGGGCTGGACGTGGAACAGGAGGAACGCAGTGCCCGGCTTGCCGCCACGGTGGCGGACCAGGTCACCTACCTCGGCGCCCACCTGGTGCCGGCCGGCATCGACGCCGACAAGTACACGGACCTGGTCTGCGCCGAGATGCTCCAGGCGGTGCGGCCCTACGTGCAGTGGGCGGACGTCTTCTGCGAGCGCGGGGCATTCACCGAGGAACAGTCTCGCCGCGTGCTCGCCGCCTGCCGGGACGCGGGACTGGGCCTGCGGGTGCACGGCAACCAGCTCGGCGAGGGGCCGGGGGTGGCGCTGGCGGTCGAGTTCGGTGCCGCGAGCGTGGACCACGTGAACCACCTCTCGGACACGGACGTGGAGCTGCTGGCCGGCTCCTGGGACGGCTGGGACGCCGCTTTTGGCACCGGCGGGCGCGGCACGGTGGCCACCTGCCTGCCGGCCTGCGACCTGTCCACCCGGCAGCCGTTGGCTCCGGCGCGGCGGCTGCTGGATGCCGGCGTCGAAATCGCGCTGGCCTCGAACTGCAACCCGGGCACCTCCTACACCAGCTCGATGAACTACTGCGTGGCCACGGCGGTGCTGCAGATGGGCCTGAGCGTGCACGAGGCGGTACGCGCGGCAACCTACGGCGGTGCGCTGGCGCTGGGGATGCACGCCGGCAGCGATGCCGACGGCGGGCGCGCGGTGGGCTCGATCGCCGTCGGACACCGGGCGGACCTGCACCTGCTCAACGCGCCCTCGGCCACGCACCTGGCGTACCGGCCGGGCATGCCGCTGACCGCTGCGGTTTGGCGGGCCGGCCAGCTGGTCGCCTGAGGTTGGGGCAGCGTTCAGCGGCTTCCCCGTCCCTGGCGGGCTCAGGACGGGGACCCCTGCCGCTTCTCTTGGCGTGTCGCTGCCGCGCCACGTAGGGACCCGGCTGCCCCACCTGGGGGACCGACAGGGCAAGATAGTGTGCATGCGGACCGAGACCACGCCCACTCCGGCGATACCCCGCACCCGCGGCTATTACCGGGCCGAAGTGCTGATTGTGCTGGGACTGTCGCTGGGGCAGTCCGCAGTGTATGCGGTGGTGGACCTGCTCGAAAAGGCCACCCGGGCGCCGCTGGCGTCGCAGACCACCAAACTCAACCCGGTCCTGGACCAGCGCGAGATCTTCGACCTGATCTACCAGCTGCTGGGGATCTTCTTCGCGCTGGTCCCGGTGGCGCTGGCGCTGTTCCTGCTCGCCGCGTCCGGCAGGCCGGCCGGACAGTCAGTGTTCCGCCGGCTGGGATTCGACTTCGCCCGGCCCGGGCTGGACTTCGGCCTCGGCCTGGCGCTGGCGGTGGTCATGGGGGCGGGGACCTTGGGCGTGTATGCGGCCGGCCGGGCCCTGGGAATTACGACGGCGATCGTGCCGGCGGCGCTGGACACCTACTGGTGGACGCTTCCGGTGCTGGTCCTGTCCGCCCTGCGCCACGCGGTGGTCGAGGAAGTCATCGTGGTGGGCTACCTGTTCGAGCGGCTGGCCAGGTTCGGCTGGGGCAACTGGACCGTCATCCTGGCCAGTGCCCTGGTCCGCGGGTCCTACCACCTGTACCAGGGGATCGGGCCGGGCATCGGCAACTTCCTGATGGGGCTGGTCTTCGGCTACGCCTACACCCGGACCCGGCGCGTGATGCCGCTGGTGGTGGCGCACGCGTTCCTGGACATTGCCGGTTTCGTCGGCTACGCCCTCTTCGGCCCCGCCATCGGCCTCGGCCGCTGACCCCGCTTCCCCTGCCGTCCCTTCCATCATCCCGTCCCCTTCCGCCCTTCCACCTGCATTTCCCTTCGGAACGGGAATATCCTGTGCCGGCGGAACGCGGTGAATACCCGGATGGCGGGAAACCGGGGGAGAGTCTGCCGGTCCCGGGCCGAATGGGCCGGCGAGAGTACATCGGTCGGGCGGCTGCGGCCAGCTGCGGTTCCACCTGTCCTGCGTCCGACCGGCGGCGGTCAGGGTCCTCGCCAGCCCGCGGGGATTCCGCGGCGAGGCCGGGTCCCACGTTGCGTCCCACATCCAGCGGATAAAATCCAGGCCGGCGGCGAGCCGAAAATGCTTCCAGAAGAAGTCCGTGATGCCCGGCAGTTGCCCGTCCGCGTCGAAGACCGGAGCCTGGCGTCCATGTATCCACCCTGCGGTCCGGGACCAAGCCTGCGGATTCACTGCCGTTCGTTTGTGGACTCCGCGGGTCCCGCCGGAACCTGTGGAGGAGCACATAAAGAAAACCCCTCGTTCCGGGAACCTGCTGCATGAACCTTGGGCAGCAGGTTCCCGGAACGAGGGGAAATGCCCGGGCCGGGCGGGAGCGCCGGAGCTGTTGAGCCGCGGGGCGGCGCGGCCGGGTCAGATTTCGACGACGCCGTTCGGGGTTTCGAAGCGCACGGAGAGGATGCCCGGCTCGCCCTTGGGCGCGGTCCAGGCCACCTTGACGTCCTCGAGCAGGTCATTGACCGGGGTGCCGAGCCAGTCCGCTACCCGCTCGGAGGACCCGGCAATCGTCAGGCCGATCAGCTTGACGATCGCCGGGCGGGCGTTGGAGGGGTGCAGGTCCTCCGTGCCGTCATCCCAGCGGATCATATAAGGCACCTGCGGATCGGCGATCAGGCCCTTGATGCCGATCTGCTGCCAGGTCAGTTCCTGCCCGTCCGGGAACTTGCGGTTGCCCGGGACGGCGCTGCGACCGAGCCGCTTTTCGAAGGGCTTGAGGTCATCGACCTCCACGCACCAGCCCATCCAGCCGCCGCCGGCCTCGGAGCGTGCCCGCACCGCCTGCCCGAAGGGCGCCTTGTCCGACGCGGGGTGGTCCAGCACCTCCACGACCTCGAGGTAGTGCCGGTCCGTCAGCGGGAAAATGGTATTGCGGGTGCCGAAGCGGGGGTGTACGCCGCCCTTGACGGCCTCAATGCCCAGGACCTTTGAAATCCGTTCGGTCGTGGCGGCGAGGCCATCGGGTTCGGCAGCATAGGAGACATGATCGAAGCGCATGGCTTCATCTTGGCATTTTGTGATCCACCTCTCGACTTAGGCCAGCCTAAGTGCGAACGGGGGCCGGTTCCGCCCGCGATTCGGCCCCCATGGTTCACACGTCGTCACATTAGTTGTTCCTAACTTGCCGCTGGGGCCGGCCATGGGCGAACCTGTATGCAGGTCATGAGTGCCAGCGCCAAGCCCCGGCTTGCTGGCCGGCAACCCTCCAACCGCGGTGGGGTGCCCCGGGTGAAGACCTGGCCTGTTGCCAAGAGGCGGCAGGCAAGCGCGGGTCGCACCCGTAGGCAGGCCGGTAGTACCGGCGTCCTGTCCGGTGGACCCCGAGTTGAGGGAGATGTCCAATGTCCAATGATTGGTCTTTCGAAACCCGCCAGATCCACGTCGGCCAGGAGCCGGATGCCGCCACCGGCGCCCGGGCCCTGCCCATCTACCAGACGACGTCGTTCGTCTTCCCCAGCGCCGAGAGCGCGGCCAGCCGCTTCGCGCTGCAGGAACTGGCCCCGATCTACACCCGGATCGGCAATCCCACGCAGGAAGCCGTGGAAACACGCATCGCCAACCTCGAAGGTGGCGCCGGCGCGCTGCTGCTGTCCTCCGGACAGGCGGCGGCCACCTATGCCATCCTCAACCTGGCCGAGGCCGGGGACCACATCGTGGCCAGCCCCAGCCTGTACGGCGGCACCTACAACCTGCTGAAGAACACCCTGACCAGGTTCGGCATCCAGGTGACCTTCGTGGCGGATCCGGACGACCTGGCGCAGTGGCGCGCGGCCGTGAAGCCGAACACCAAGGCGTTCTTCGGCGAGGTGGTCTCCAACCCGCGCCAGGACGTGCTGGACATCGAGGGGGTCAGCGCCGCCGCGCACGAGGCCGGCGTGCCGCTGATCGTGGACAACACGCTTGCCACCCCGTACCTGATCCGCCCGATCGAGTGGGGCGCGGATATCGTGGTGCACTCGGCCACCAAATACCTCGGCGGCCACGGCACCGCAATCGGCGGCGTGATCGTGGATGCGGGCAAGTTCGACTTCGGCGCGGACCCGGCGAAGTTCCCGGGCTTCAACACCCCGGACGAGAGCTACAATGGCCTGGTCTTCGCCCGCGACCTTGGGGTGGGCGGCGCGCTGGGGGCCAACCTGGCCTACATCCTCAAGGCCCGCGTCCAGCTGCTGCGGGACCTGGGCTCCGCCATCTCCCCGTTCAACGCCTTCCTGATCGCCCAGGGCCTCGAGACCCTGAGCCTGCGGGTTCAGCGCCACGTGGAGAATGCGCAGAAGGTCGCCGAGTTCCTCGAAGCACACGACGACGTCGTTTCGGTGGCGTACGTGGGCCTGCCCTCGAGCCCCTGGTACGAGCGGGGACGCAAGTACGGGCCGAAGGGCACCGGTTCCGTCGTCGCGTTCGAAATCGCCGGCGGCGTGGAGGCGGGCAAGCAGTTCGTGGACGGGCTGGAGCTGCATTCGCATGTGGCCAACCTCGGCGACGTGCGCTCGCTGGCCATCCACCCGGCCTCGACCACGCACGCCCAGCTCTCGCCCGCGGAGCAGGTGGCCGCCGGCGTCACGCCGGGCCTGGTCCGGCTGGCCGTGGGCATAGAACACATCGACGACATTATCGCGGACCTGGAAGCCGGCTTCCGGTCCGCCAAGTCCGCATAGCCAGAGAGCGGGAGATGATTTGACCACTGTGCAGCCACAGGAACTCGTGGACACGGCCATCGACGGAACCCTGCGTTCGGTTTCGATCGGAGCCCTGGAACTGGAAACCGGCGGTTACCTGCCGGACGTTGTCCTTGGCTTCGAGACCTGGGGCACCCTGAACGGGGATGCCTCCAATGCCGTGCTGATCGAGCACGCCCTGACCGGCAGCACCCACGTGGCGCGCGGCGGATCGGACGAGGCAGGCTGGTGGGATTCGCTGGTCGGCCCCGGGGCCACCATCGACACCGACCGCTACTTCGTGGTGGCGGTAAACATGCTCGGCGGCTGCTACGGCTCCACCGGCCCGTCCTCCCCGGCCCCGGACGGGGCCCCGTGGGGTTCCCGCTTCCCGTTCGTGACCATCCGCGACTCGGTCCGCGCCGAGGCCCGGCTGGCCGACCTGCTCGGCATCCGGCGCTGGCACGCCGTGCTGGGTGGCTCCATGGGCGGCGCCCGGGCGCTGGAGTGGGCGGCCACCTATCCCGAACGCACCGCCCGTTGCGCGGTGATTTCCTGCGGTGCGGCCAGCACCGCCGAGCAGATCGCCTTCGCCCAGGCCCAGGTCGCGGCCATCCGGCTGGATCCGGACTTCGCCGGCGGGGACTACTACGGCGGCCCGGTGCCGGAGGCCGGGCTGGGCATCGCCCGGCGGATCGCGCACATCACCTACCGGTCCGAACCCGAACTGGAATTCCGGTTCAGCCGGAACGCGCAGGACGGCGAGCATCCGTTCGGCGGCATCACGCATGCCGCCCGCGGCCGCTACGCGGTCGAAAGCTACCTGGACCACCAGGCCGGCAAGCTCGTGCGCCGCTTCGACGCCAACAGCTACATCGTGCTCACCGAGGCGCTGATGAGCCACGACGTCGCCCGCGGCCGCGGGACGGTGGCGGAAGCCCTGGCCGGCTGTACGGACACCGGGTTCTTCATCGCCGCGGTGGACTCGGACCGGCTCTACCTGCCCGAGCAGTCCCGCCAGCTGGCCCGGGCGCTGCCGAATCCGGTCACGGTCCACACCATCCGGACCCCGATCGGCCATGACGGGTTCCTGACGGACATCCACCAGCTGGATATGGAACTGGTGCGGTATTTCTTCCCGCTGAGCGCACCCGTAGAGTAGCTCCCAACGGCCGGCTTACGGCCGGACGCTTCCACCCGCGGGGCCGCCATGCACCACGATCGCCATGCACCATAATGCAGCGCAGGCAGAGGCCAGGATCGCGCGGTTCGTCGTCGAGCGGCTGGAACCTGCGGTCCACGGCCTGCGCTGGCCGCTGGCAGCGGCAGCCTGGAGCTGCCCGGACGCTCCGGTGCCTTTCGCGGAGGCCGCGGTCCAGCGCTACGAACCGTTCCGGACCGGGCAGCGCTGGGGCGCGCCGTGGGGCACCACGTGGTTCCGGCTCACCGGTGCCTTTCCGGCCGACGATGCCGGGGCCCGGCTGCCCGGCCGGCAGCCCGAGGTCCTGGTCGACCTGGGCTTCACCCCGGGACTGCCGGGTTTCCAGGCCGAGGGGCTCGGCTACTCCGCGGACGGCACCGTGCTCAAGGGCCTGTCCCCGTTCAACCGGCACCTTCCGCTGCCCGCCGGGTCCGGCGGACCGGTCGAGCTCTATGTCGAAGCGGCCGCCAATCCGGATATCGCAAACGGCTTCACCTTTGCCCCCACGATGCTGGGGGATCCCGCCACCGCCGGCAGGGAACCGCTCTACAGCTTCGGCGGAGCGCAGCTGGTCCTGCGCGAGGTGGAGGTCTGGGAACTGCTGCAGGACTTCCGGACCCTGGCCTCGCTCATGCTGGCGCTGCCGGACCAGCTGCCCCGGCGCGCCGGGATCCTGCACGCCCTGGAACAGGCCCTGGACCTGCTGGATCCGGATGATATCGCCGGCACGGACGCCGCCGGCCGGGCGGCCCTGGCCGGCACGCTGGCCGTCCCGGCGGCTGCCAGCGCGCACCGAATCCACGCCGTCGGACATGCCCATATCGACTCGGCCTGGCTGTGGCCGGTGCGCGAAACCGTCCGCAAAGTGGCCCGCACCTTCGCCAATGCCCTGGAGCTGATGGAGCAGGACCCCGGCTTCGTCTTCGCGGCCTCCTCTGCCCAGCATTACGCCTGGCTCAAGCAGCACCATCCGGGCCTGTATGAACGGGTGAAGCAGAAGGTGGGCACGGGGCAGTTCGTGCCGGCCGGCGGCATGTGGGTGGAGGCCGATACCAACCTGCCCGGCGGCGAGGCCTTGGCGCGCCAGTTCGTTGCCGGCAAGCGGTTCTTCCTGGACGAATTCGGTGTGGAGCCGCTCGATGTCTGGCTGCCGGACAGTTTCGGCTACTCGGCGGCCCTGCCGCAGATTGCCCGGGCCGCCGGATCCCGCTGGCTGATGACCCAGAAGCTGTCCTGGAACGATACGAACAGCTTTCCGCACCACACCTTCGCCTGGGAGGGGATCGACGGCAGCCGGATCTTCACCCACCTGCCGCCGGTGGAGAGCTACAGTTCGGACCTGTCCGGGCTGGAGCTGGCCCGGGCCGAACGCCGGTATGCCGAGCACGGGGCGGCGAACCGCTCGCTGGTGCCCTTCGGATGGGGCGACGGCGGCGGCGGACCCACCCGCGAAATGCTGGCCGCGGCGCGGCGCACGCGGGATCTTGAAGGGTCCCCGGCCGTGCAGCTGTCCAGCCCCGCGGCGTTCTTCACCGCGGCGGAGGCCGAATATCCTGATCCGCCGGTCTGGAGCGGGGAGCTGTACCTGGAATTCCACCGCGGCACCTACACCTCCCAGGCCGGCACGAAGCACGGCAACCGCCGGTGCGAACACCTGCTGCGGGAGGCCGAACTGTGGGCGGCCACCGCGGCGGTCCGCGGGACGGCGCCGTACCCCTATGACGCGTTGCAGGCGGCCTGGCGGACGGTGCTGCTGCAGCAGTTCCATGACATCCTGCCCGGGTCCTCGATCGCCTGGGTGCACCGCGAGGCCGAACGCAATTACCAACGGCTGGCGGCCGGGTTGGGCCTGGGCATCGAAACCTCGCTCCGTTCGCTGCTGGGCCGCGGCGGTTCCAGCGCACTGGCGAACGCCGGGCCCTACGCAGTGGACGGCGTGCCTGCGCTCGGTACGGCAGCGGCGACGACGGCGACGATGGCCGGCGGCACCGGGGTCACCGCCGCCGGGAGCGGCTGGGTGCTGTCCAACTCCCGGCTGCGTGTTGCCGTCGACGAGCAAGGCCTGATCGGGTCGATCCTGGACACCGCCGGCGGCCGGGAACTCATTCCGGCCGGGCAGCGCGCCAACATCCTGCAGCTCTTCCGGGATACCCCAAACCAGTGGGACGCCTGGAACCTCGACTCGCACTACGAAACGTCCCTGACCGAACTGCGGTCCGTCGACGCCGTCGAGGTGCTGGCCAACCCGGCCGCGGCGGCCGTCAGGATCAGCCGCCGTTTCGGCGCCTCGCAGGCGGTGCAGACCCTGACCCTGGCGGCGGACAGCCACGCGCTGGAGATCGAGACCCGCGTGGACTGGCATGAACGGAGGAAACTGCTCAAGCTGGCCTTTGCGCTCGATGTCCATGCGGACCGGGCCGCCTCCGAGATCCAGTTCGGGCACCTCTTCCGGCCCACCCACGCCAATACGTCCTGGGACGCCGCCCGCTTCGAAACCGTGGCACAGCGCTGGGTCCACGTGGGCGAACCCGGCTTCGGCGCCGCCCTCGCCAATGACTCGGTCTACGGCCACGACATCCGCCGCATCGGCGGGGCAACCGGCGGTACCCCCTTCACCCGCGTCCGGCAGTCGCTGCTGCGCGCTCCGCTGTATCCGGATCCGGAGGCGGACCAGGGTGCCCACACCTTCCGCACCACGCTGGTGCCCGGGGCCGACATCCCCGCGGCGGTACGGGCCGGCTACGGGCTCAACCTGCCGCTGCGCCGGATCGACGGCGTGGCCGGGCAGCGGATTGACCCCCTGTTCAGGGTGGACAACCCGGCGGTGGTAATCGAGGCCGTCAAGCTGGCCGAGGACCGCAGCGGGGACGTGGTGGTCCGGCTCTACGAAGCCCACGGCGGGCGGGCGGCGGCGCAGCTGGCCGCCGGCTTCGATTATGTGCAGGTCCGGGCCACGGATCTGCTGGAACGGAGCATCGACGCCGGCTGGCTCGAGACGCCCGCGGCGCGCATCGCCGTCGTCCGGCTCAGACCCTTCCAGCTGGCCACGCTGCGTTTCCGGCGGGCCTGAGGCCCTCAGCCGGGCGCCGCCAGCCGCAGCTCCACCGGCCGCCGCAGGAAGCGTGCGTAACGCCCCACGGCGGCGGCCAGGGCCTGCTCTTCGCCGGCCGTGAGGACGCGGTACGGCCGGACCTCGACAGCGGCAGCTTCTTTCGGGGTGAGGACGTGGCGCCAGCGCCCGGCCTGCAGTCCGTCGACGAGCAGCGGATGCAGGCTGAGGTTGGCGTTGCCCAGCCGCAGGCCGGCTACCTGTCCGCCGGAGCCGAACAGGTAGCCGCGGGTCGGCGTGTAGCCCATGACCATCTCGTCGTAGCACTGCAGCAGGTCGGCCCGGGGCCGGCGGGGTGCCCGCGCCGCGCCCGGAGCGGCGAGGAAGAACTCGTGGCCGTCGAACTTCAGGCGTTCCAGCGCACCGGGAGGAGCCGCCGCCAGCCCGCGCCCGATGTCCGCCACGGCCAGGCCGGACCACAGGGAGCAGTCCTTCACCGTGGCCGGGCCGTGGCCGGAGAAGTAGCGCAGCACCAGTCGGGCCAGGGCCTCGTCCCATGCCAGTGCCGCTGCGGCCGGCACCCGGTCCTCGAACAGCGCGTAGGTCTGCTTCACCGCGCCGCCGGCGGTGGTCCGCGGCGCCCCGCTGACCAGCAGCATGTCCAGTTCGGCGTTGAGCACCAGATGTCCCAGCCGCTGGCCGTAGAGCGATCCGCCGCGCAGCTTTCCGCCGGTGCGCTCAAGCACTCCGGCCCGTTCCAGCGCCGTGCCGAGCTCCTCCCGGGTCAGCTGCGCCCCGGAGGAGAGCGCTGCGGCGAGGGCCTCCTTGGCCTGTACCATGACGGCCTCGTCGATGCCGAGTTCGCGATCCCGGCTCTTGAGGGCGGCACGGACCCTGGGGCCGGAAAGCGCCAGCAGCCAGCGGGCATCTTCGCGGTGTACGAAGTGCCAGGTCGGCCGCAACACGTGCGTGCGCAGCAGGGTTCCGTCGGCGATGGCCGCGTCCACTGCCGCTGCATTGTCCCGGTCCGCCCCGGCACAGCGCTGGGCCACGGACCAGCGCGCGTACGCATACTCCTGCGCCTGCATGGCCAGCAGGCCGCGCAGGGCGGCGCCGGCGGTGCCGGCACCGG
>NZ_JBHTML010000092.1:0-15653 GCF_042679445.1 Arthrobacter sp. GCM10027362 | reverse complement strand
GGGGCGGTGCTGCTCTGGGCCGGGCTGGTCGGTGCGGCTGCGCTGGCGCTGTGGCAGGTGCTCGAGGCGGCCTTCGGCGGCCGGCTGCTCGAGGGCCGGGACCGGCTGAAGTACCGCCTCAAGTCGGCGGGCCTGGCCGTCGTCTTCGCCGCCCTGGCCGCGACCTTCGGCAGCTTTGCCCTGGGCGGCGGCAGCGACACCGGGGAGAAATCCCGGGACGCCAGCACGGCGCTGATGCAGGCGCCGGGCGGGCCGGTGCTGCTGTTCCTGGTGGGCGCCGCCTTGGTGGCCGCCGGCGCCTACTACGTGTTCAAGGGCGCGCGGCGCAAGTTCCTCCAGGACCTGCAGCAGCTGCCGGCCGGGAGCCTGGGCCGGGCCGTGACCGGGACCGGGACCGCCGGCTACCTCGGCAAGGGGGCGGCGCTGGCCGTGCTGGGCGTCCTCTTCGCGGTGGCCGCCGTCCGCCACAATCCGGCCCAGGCCACCGGGCTCGACGGCGCGCTCAAAGGGCTGCGGGACCAGCCCTACGGCGATGTCGCGCTGATCGTGGTGGCCGCGGGCCTGATCTGCTACGGGCTGTACCTGGCGGCGCGGGCCCGTTACGCGAAAATGTAACGGGCCCGCGCCGCGGGACCCCGGCCCGGACCTTACAGCGACGCGAGCGCCTCGAGCCGGTAGTTGGCGCCCCGGTGGTTCTCCGGCAGCTTGTCGCCCTTGCCGAACAGCTTGTTGCGCAGCGTGCCCGGGGCGTACGCCGCCGGGTAGGCGCCGCGGGCCTGCAGCTCGGGCACCACGAACTCGACGATGTCCTCGAAGGTGCCCGGGGTGATGGCGTAGGCCAGGTTGAACCCGTCCACGTCGGTCTCCTCGACCCACTCGATGAGCTTGTCGGCCACCTCGGCGCCGGAGCCGACGGTGATCGGGCCGAAGCCGCCGACGCCGACCCATTCGGCCAGCTGGCGGATGGTCCAGGGCTTGCCGTCATCGCCGCTGGCCTTCTGGAAGGTCTCCACCGAGGACTGGATGGCGTTGGACTTCACGTTCTCGCCGATCACGTCGTCCGGGCCGTAGGTGGACAGGTCCACGCCCATCCAGCCGGAGATCAGGGCCAGTGCACCGTTGATGTCCGCGTAGGACTTGTACTCCTCGAACTTCGCCTGGGCGGCGGCGCTGTCCGGGCCGGTCACGATCGTCTGCATCGTGTAGATGCGGATGTCGTAGCGGCCCCGGCCGGCGGCCTCGGCGGCGTCGCGGATCTTCTTCACCGTCTCGGCCAGGGTCTCCTTGGTCGGGCAGGTGACGAACACGGCCTCGGCGTTCTCCGCGGCGAAGCGCATGCCGCGTTTGGAGGCACCGGCCTGGAAGATCACCGGGGTGCGCTGCGGGCTCGGCTCGGTGATGGCAATGCCCGGGACCTTGAAGTACTTGCCCTCGTGGCGGATCTCGTGGACCTTGGCCGGATCGGTGAAGATGCCGCGCTCGCGGTCCTTGACCACGGCGTCGTCCTCCCAGGAGCCCTCGAGGAGCTTGTAGATGACCTCCAGGTACTCGTCGGCGTGGTTGTAGCGCTCGTCGTGCTCCATCTGGTCTTCCTGGCCCATGTTCCGCGCGGCGGAGGGCAGGTAGCCGGTGACCACGTTCCAGCCCACGCGGCCGTTGGTCAGGTGGTCCAGGGTGGCCAGGCGGCGGGCAAACGGGTACGGGTGCTCGTAGGCGGTGCCGGCGGTGACGCCGAAGCCCAGGTTCCTGGTCACCGCGGCCATGGCCGAGACCAGCAGGAACGGGTCGTTGACCGGCACCTGCGCGGCCGAGCGCAGGGGGACCTCGTTGGTGCCGCCGAAGACGTCGTAGGTGCCGAGCACGTCGGCGATGAACAGGCCGTCGAACAGGCCCTTTTCCAGCACCTGGGCCAGATGGGTCCAGTAGCCGATCGTGTTGTAGTCCGCGGACTTGTCCTGCGGGTGCCGCCACAGGCCCGGCGACTGGTGGCCGACGCAGTTCATGTCGAAGGCGTTGAACCGGATGTGGCGCTTGGCTGTTACTTCAGTCATCGTCAGACTCCTCCTGATCCGACCGTGAAGAGCCTGCACGAAGGCCGCTGCGGCGCACAGAGGCACCGCGGCGACCAACGAACTTTCTCCATCGGTCCTGGCAGTAGCACCCTTGCTCCGTCAAGGAGGGGGTTGCTGCGGCGTCACAGAGCCAGGTCTCTCAGCCGCTCGGGATGGTTACCCGTCCATTGCACTACATCCGGGCGCCGGACACGAAATCCGGCGTCACAGACGGTAACCGGACCCGGCCCCTGCCACGGGCCGCTCTGCCGCCCGGGCCGCGGCGTTCGCGCCTCAAAGGGATGGGGCGCGCCCACAGTGTCGGTTTCGCCGCCACAGCGGGACCCTAGCGCCCCACTCCCAGCCGCGGGGCCTCGATGGCCGGGCAGGTGTCCATCACGACGTCGAGCCCGGCCGCCGCGGCCCGGGCGGCCGCCGCCTCGTCCACGACGCCCAGCTGCAGCCACACGGCCTTCGCGCCGGCCTCGATCGCCTGGTCCACCACCGGGCCGACCTTCTGCGAGTTCACGAAGCAGTCCACGACCTCGACGCCGCCGGGGATGTCCGCCAGCTCCCGGTAGCCCTTCAGCCCGAACACCTCGGCGCCCTCCAGGTTCACCGGCACGACCTCCATGCCCAGGGTGTCCATCAGGTAGCGGCCAATTCGCGGCGCGACCCGCCGCGGATTATCGGACAGGCCGACCACGGCCCAGCGTGCCGGCGCCGTGAGCAGCCGCCTGATGACTTCCGGATCGTTGACGTGTGCCATACCGCCAGCCTAGGCCGCCTAGGGACCCGCCGCGAGCCTTCGCGGGAGGTCAGCCCACCCGCGGAGGCACCGGCCGGAAGGCCGATGCCCCGGATGGCAGCGACTCGGTGACGAGCTTGCCCCCGAAGGCAACCAGGACCAGACCGGTCACCCGGTCGATCACCGCCAACGACTTCGGGCTGGCCAACCAGCGCCTGGCGTAGCCGCCGCCGAGGATCAGGACCGCGAACCAGGCCAGGGACAGCACACAGTGCACCCCGGCCAGCACCGCCCCCATCAGCAGCGGTGCGGTCCCGGCGGGGAGGAACTGCGGAATCGCGGCGATGTAGAAGACCCCGACCTTGGGATTGAGCAGGTTGGTACCGGCCCCGACCAGCCAGCCCTGCCACGGCGATGCCGCCACCGGCGCCCGGGCCTCGGCCGCGGCGTGCCCGGCGCTCCCGCGGAAGGACTTCCAGATCATCGAGGCCCCGAGCCAGAGCATGTATCCGGCCCCGGCCGTGGTCAGCACCCGGTAGGCCGTCTCCGAGGCGGTCAGCAGCGCGGAGATCCCCACGGCCGCGGCGATGCCCCACAGCATGGCCCCGGTGGCCACACCCAGCGCGGTGGCCCACGCATAGGAACGGGTACGGGTCAGCGAGGACCTCAGGACCAGGGCGGTGTCCAGGCCCGGCACCAGGGTCAGCAACCCCGCCACCACGGCGAAAGCCAGCACGGCATCAAGAACCGTCACGGATCCAGACTAGAAGACGCAGGAACTGCCGCCGGGCGCGCCCCGGCGCCGTCGTATGTTACGGCGGGTTAGGAACCGGTTTGACCGCCGCGCACCCGGTGGCGTTACCTTGAAGCAACCATCCCGAGCGGCTGAGAGACCTGGCTCTGTGACGCCGCAGCAACCCCGATGACCCTCACGGTCCGCGTAGGTGCTACCGCCAGGATCGATGGAGAGACCCCGGTAGATGCACGCCCGGTCCCGCCGTGGCCGCAGTTGACGGACCAGGTCGCTTCCTCGACAGGTCCGGGACGCAAGCAAATGGCACACACAAGGGGCGGTTCAAACACATGGGCGTAATTGCCGGCACCGAAGCAACGCAGCAGCTGGACGGACAGGACGAGGCCGCGCGCATTGCGTTCTGGGAGGACGCGGCGCGCCGGCTGGACTGGGCCGAACCCTGGCACACCGCGCACGCCTTCGAACCGGCGCGCCGGCTGAGCGGGCCCGAGGTCGCGGACGAGGACGCCGAGTACACCGTCCCGAAGATCGAGTGGTTCGCCGGCGGCCGGCTCAACGTGGCCTACAACTGCGTGGACCGCCACGTGGCCGCCGGCCGCGGCGACAAGGTGGCCCTGTACTTCGAGGGCGAGCCGGGCGACCGCCGCGCCGTCACCTACGCGGACCTGCAGAAGGAGGTCGCCAAGGCCGCCAACGCGCTGCTCTCGCTGGGCATCGGCCGGGGCGACCGGGTGGTCATCTACCTGCCGGTGATCGTCGAGACCATCGTCATCACCCTGGCCTGCGCCCGGATCGGCGCCGTGCACTCGCTGGTCTTCGGCGGCTTCTCCGCCGAGGCGCTGAAGTTCCGCGTCGAGGACACCCGCGCCAAGCTGCTGGTCACCACCGACGGCCAGTTCCGCCGCGGCACGGCCGTGCCGGTCAAGGCCAACGCGGACGAGGCGGTCTCCGGGGACAACGCCATCGAGCACGTGCTGGTGGTCAACCGCACCGGCCACACGGACATCGACTGGGTCGAGGGCCGGGACCTGTGGTGGGACGACGTCGTCGGCCCCGCCTCCGACGTGCACGAACCGGAGGCGTTCGACGCCGAGACCCCGCTGTTCATCATGTACACCTCCGGCACCACCGGCCAGCCCAAGGGCCTGGTGCACACCTCCGGCGGCTACCTGACCCAGGCCTCGTGGAGCCACGAGTTCCTCTTCTCGAACCCGGACCCGGCCCTGCGGGAGAAGGACGTGCACTGGTGCACCGCGGACCTGGCCTGGGTCACGGCGCACACTTACGAGATCTACGGCCCGCTCTCCAACGGCGTCACCCAGGTCATCTACGAGGGCACGCCGAACACCCCGCACCCGGGCCGGCACTTCGAGGTGATCGAGCGCTACAAGGTCACCAGCTACTACACCGCCCCGACCCTGGTCCGGTCCCTGATGGGCTGGTTCCCGGACGGGATCCCGGCCGAGTACGACCTGTCCTCCATCCGGCTCTGCGGCACCGTGGGCGAGGCGGTGAACCCGGAGGCGTGGAAGTGGCTGCGCAGCCAGGTCGGCCGGGACACCCCCGGCGGGGTGCCGATGGTGGACACCTGGTGGCAGTCCGAGACCGGTGCCACCGTGCTCTCCCCGCGCCAGACGGACACCGCGTTCAAGCCCGGCTGCGCCACCCGCGCCCTGCCGGGCCTGGCCGTGGACATCGTGGACGACGAGGGCCGGACGGTGCCCGCCAACGTGCAGGGCTACATCGTGGTCACCCGGACCGGGCCGGCGATGGCCCGCACCGTGTGGGGCAATCCGCGGCGCTACCTGGACTCCTACTGGCGCAAGTACGCCGCGCAGGGCTGGTTCCTGGCCGGGGACGGCGCCCGCTTTGACGCGGACGGGGACGTGTGGATCCTCGGCCGCGTGGACGATGTCATCAACATCTCCGGGCACCGGCTCTCCACCATCGAGATCGAATCCGCGCTGGTCTCCCACCCGGCCGTGGTGGAGGCCGGGGTGTGCCCGACGTACGACGCCAAGACCGGCCATGCCGCCACCGCGTTCGTGGTCCCGTCGGACAGGTCCCTGATCGGCACCGCGGCGCCTGCGGGGCAGGTGGCGGCCACGGCCGAGGAGCTGCGCCGGCACGTCGCGGTCCAGATCGGCCCGATCGCCAAGCCGCGGGAAATCGTGTTCGTTCCGGACGTGCCCAAGACCCGGTCCGGCAAGATCATGCGCCGGCTGCTGACCCAGCTGTTCGAGGGGACCACGCTGGGCGACACCACGAGCCTGCAGAACGAGCCGTGCATTGCCGAGATCAAGGCGATCTGCGAGGCCCGCTAGGTCCCGGTGGCCGAACTTCCCTGCTCTCCCCGTTTCCCTGCATAAAGCCCCTCGTCAGGCCGTTGCTTGAAGGTGAAAGCAGGGAAGGAACGGCTGAAGCAGGGAAGTTCGGTGCCCGTCCGTGGCATGGAACGGTCAGGACACGCGGCGGACCATCGAGCGCACCTGCGCAAGAACCGCATCGGGCCGGAAAACCAGGTCCTCGTAGACATACCTGAGGGTCGGCAGACCGGCCAGGACGCCCTGGTTGTTCCGAACCCGGTCCTTGCGGAACGTCTCGCGGTTCCAGTGGAAGTCCATCCCGTCCAGTTCCACGATCACGCAGCCCTCCACGAGCAGGTCCACCCGTCCCAGGCCGCGGATATGCACCTGGGCTTCCACACGGAGCCCGGCTTGCCGGAACAGCTCACGGGCGATGATCTCCAGCGGCGACTCGGCGTCGGTCCGGAGCCGTCCGACCAGTCGCCGGTAAACACCGTTCCGGGCCCCGGGCAGGTGCTCGAGCAGTTCCTGGCGGCGGACGGCGCCCAGGCGGAGGGCGGACTCGGCGACCACCATGGCTTCGAGCGCGGGGCGGCAGCGGAGGGTGTGGAGAACGGCGTCCGCCACCCCCACATACGCCCCGGGAAGCCGCCGGCCCGCGAGGCTGCCCCGGTGCGTGGCCACGGACGCCGGCACCCGGCCGTGGTCTGTCCACAGATGCAGGTCGGCGGGTTGCTTCAAGGTCCACAACCCGAGTTCCCTGGCCGCCGATACACAGGTGATGAGCCCGTTGGCCATCAGCGCCCTGCGGATGTCCGGATTACCGCCGGGAACGCCCACCAGGCCCCGGCGCACCCGGCGGATCGCCCCGCTGCGCACGGCAGCATCAATCGCCGCACGGGTGAATCCGGCACGGTGCAAATCGGCCAGCCGCGCCGTCCCGCCGAGCCGCCCCACCTGCTCGGCCACATGCCGCGGAGCGTCCATGACAAGGAGGATGGCCGGGTTCGTGCCGGCACACCAGCCTCCCGGGGCGGCCTGTGGATACCGGGTCCGGCGAATTTCCCGGCTCTTCCCGGCGGGCAGGACAAAGGCCCTGATCACGGGGTTGCTTGAACCCTAAAGCAGGGAACGAACGGCTGAAGCGGGGAAGGTCTGCGCGGGCCCGGACCCGGGCGGGGCCGGAACGGCTTCCGGGAGGGGCACGACGGCGCCCGGCCCGGAAGCCGGCGGGCCCTCCAGCAAGTTCCCGGCCGGCCGCAATCCTGCGCAATATTTCCCCGGTCCTTCACCGGGACTGCTTGAACCCGGCCCGGTGTTCTTGACACAATGGTGCGGACCATCCCGAGCGGCTGAGAGATCTGGCTCAGTGACGCCGCAGCAACCCTCCGGTCTCCGGAAAGGTGCTACCGCCAGAAGCGATGGAGAGAGCGCAAGCAATCTTTGATCCGGATGCCGTGCCCGGCATGGCGGATCGTCATTGCCGGGATTCCCTGCCAGCCCCACCAAGGAATTCACCATGAGCACCAACACCCCCGTCAGCCCCGCCGCCGACCTGCAGACCCCGCTCAAGTTCGCCTACTGGGTCCCGAACGTCTCCGGCGGCCTGGTCGTCTCCACCATCGAGCAGCGCACCAGCTGGGACTTCGACTACAACAAGAAGCTCGCCCGCATCGCCGAGGACGCCGGCTTCGAATACGCCCTGTCCCAGACCCGCTACGCCGCCAGCTACGGCGCGGACAAGCAGCACGAGGCCACCGCCTTCACCCTGGGCCTGCTCGGGGCCACCGAGCGGCTGAAGATCATCGCCGCGGTCCACCCGGGCATGTGGCACCCGGGCGTGCTGGCCAAGTGGCTGATCACCGCCGACCACATCTCCAACGGCCGGGCCGCCGTGAACATCGTCTCCGGCTGGCTCAAGGACGAGTTCGTGAACTTCGGCCTGCCGTGGCTGGAGCACGACGAGCGCTACGTGCGCACCGAGGAGTTCATCACCGTGCTGCGCGGGCTGCTCACCCGGAAAAACTTCTCCTTTGCCGGCAAGTACTACAACATCAAGGACTTCACCCTCAGCCCGGCCCCGCTGGACATCCCGGGCCGGGCGCACCCGGAGATCTTCTTCGGCGGCAACTCCACCGCCGCCCAGGACGTCGCCGGCCGGCAGGCGGACTGGTACTTCTCCAACGGCAAGGACCTGGAGGGCTTCAAGGAGAACATTGCCGGGGTCCGGGCCTCCGCCGGGGCCGCGGGCCGCCGTCCGCGCTTCGGCCTCAACGGCTTCGTGATCGCCCGCGGGACCGAGAAGGAGGCGCGCGAGACCCTGCGCGAGATCGTCGCCAAGGCGCACGTGCCCGCCGTGGAAGGCTTCCGCGACGCGGTCCAGGAGGCCGGCGCCTCCACCAAGGACGGCAAGGGCATGTGGGCGGACTCGAGCTTCGAGGACCTGATCCAGTACAACGACGGCTTCAAGACAGGACTCATTGGTACGCCGGAACAGATTGCCGAACGTATTGTGGAATACAAGAAGATCGGCGTGAACCTGCTCCTGACCTGCTACCTGCATTTCCAGGAGGAGGTCGAGGCCTTCGGCCGCGACGTGCTGCCGATCGTCCGCGAGCTGGAGGCTGATCTGGCCCGCAAGAACAACACGGAATTGGTTGGAGTTAAGTGAGCGAACGCAAATTCGGTTTCCGCACCCGTGCCCTGCACGCCGGCGGGACCCCCGACGCCGAGCACGGTGCCCGCGCGGTGCCCATCTACCAGAGCACCTCGTTTGTCTTCAAGGACACCGACGACGCCGCCAACCTCTTTGCCCTGCAGAAGTACGGCAACATCTACTCCCGCATCGGCAACCCGACGGTGGCGGCCTTCGAGGAGCGGATCGCGTCCCTGGAGGGCGGCATCGGTGCGGTGGCCACGGCCTCGGGCATGGCGGCCGAGTTCATCACCTTCGCCGCGCTGACCGCCGCCGGGGACCACATCGTGGCCTCCTCCAAGCTCTACGGGGGCACCGTCACCCAGCTGGACGTCACGCTGCGCCGCTTCGGGGTGGAGACCACCTTCATCGACTCCACGGATCCGGCCGAATTCGCCGCCGCCATCCGGGAGAACACCAAGGCCGTCTACACCGAGGTCGTGGCCAACCCCTCCGGCGACATCGCGGACCTGAAGGGCCTGGCCAAGGTGGCGCACGAGGCCGGCATCCCGCTGGTGGTGGACTCCACCCTGACCCCGCCGTACCTGCTCCGGCCCATCGAGCACGGCGCGGACATTGTGATCCACTCCGCCACCAAGTTCCTCGGCGGCCACGGCACCACCCTGGGCGGCGTCGTCGTCGAGTCCGGCCGCTTCAACTGGGGCAACGGCAAGTTCCCGCAGATGACCGAGCCGGTGCCCTCCTACGGCAATGTGTCCTGGTGGGGCAACTTCGGCGAGTACGGCTTCCTGACCAAGCTGCGCTCCGAGCAGCTGCGCGACATCGGCCCGTCGCTGCCGGCGCAGTCCGCGTTCCAGCTGCTGATCGGCGTGGAGACCCTGCCCCAGCGCATGGACAACCACCTGGCCAACGCGCAGCGGGTGGCCGAATGGCTCGCCGCGGACGACCGGGTGGTCTACGTGAACTATGCCGGACTGCCGGGGCATCCGCACCACGAGCGGGCCAGGGAGCTGCTGCCGCTGGGCGTGGGCTCGGTGTTCTCCTTCGGGGTCAAGGGCGGCCGGGCGGCCGGGCAGAAGTTCATCGAAGCCCTGCAGCTGGCCTCCCACCTGGCCAACATCGGGGACGCCCGCACGCTGATCCTGCATCCGGGCTCCACCACGCACCAGCAGCTCTCCGCCGAACAGCTCGAGGCAGCCGGCGTGCCGGAGGACCTGATCCGCATCTCGGTGGGCCTCGAGGACGTCGAGGACATCATCTGGGACCTGGACCAGGCCCTGGCCGCCTCGCAGCAGGCCGGCGCCGAGCACGGCCCGGACCGCAGGCACGAGGAGCACGTCTTCGACCCCGGCGAGTTCGCCTCCCCCACCTACGACGGCGAGGCATGCGTGCTGCCGGGCGTCCGCGCCACGCACACGGAGCCGGGCACGCGCGTCGTCGAGTCCGTCGAAGAACTGGTCGAGTCCGAGGAAGAAGGAGCCGCCAAGTGAGCACGACGGCCGAACGGACCTGGGAAGGCCCCTCCGCCGCGGAGCGGCTGAACATCCTGCGCAACACGAAGTCGATCGCGATCGTCGGCGCCTCGGACAAGCCCAGCCGCGCCTCCTACTTCGTGGCGACCTACCTGCTGTCCTCGTCCCCCTACAAGGTGTACTTCGTGAACCCGGTGGCCAAGGAGATCCTGGGCCAGCCGGTGTACGCCTCGCTGGCCGACCTGCCCGAGACCCCGGACCTGGTGGACGTCTTCCGCAAGCATGACGACCTGCCCGGCGTGCTGGACGAGACGATTGCCGTGGGCGCGAAGACCATCTGGCTGCAGCTGGGCTCCTGGCACGAAGGCGTGGCGGCCAAGGCCGAGGAGGCCGGGCTGAACGTGGTCATGGACCGCTGCGTGAAGATCGAGCATGCCCGCTTCCACGGCGGCCTGCACCTGGCCGGTTTCGACACCGGCGTGATTTCCTCGAAGCGCCAGCTCACCGCGTAGGGCCCCAGCCGAGGTACGAGGTTGGGGTACGCGGTGGGTGCCCACCGCCCGGCCGCAAGATCCCCCGAGGCCGCCGCGCTCCTTTGGAGCCCGGCGGCCTCGGGCGTTAACCGCCGGGCTCCAAAGGAGCGCGGCGGACCGTACCGGCTCCGGATAGTTAGTTGACCTATCAAACTAATTGCTGTATAGTTGCTATAGGCAACCAACGATTGAAGGCAGCATGAGCGTCACCCCCGACACCGCATCAGCCCTGGTGCACAGCATCTTCGACCTGCAGCGCGCCATCCGCTGCGCAGCCGGCACCGCGGCACGCCATTCGGACCTCGGACTGGCGGTCGAAGGCGTCCTGCGCATGATCGGCACCGCGGGCGAGGCCCGCGCCTCGGACCTGGCAGCCCGGCTGGGCGTCGGCACCTCCGCCCTGAGCCGCCAGGTGGCCGAACTCGAGGAGCACGGACTGGTTCTGCGGCGGCCGGACCCGGCGGACGGACGGGCCCACCTGCTCTCCCTCTCCCCCGAAGGCAAGGAACGGCTCGCGTCGGTGGAACGGCGCCGGACCGAAACCATCCAGGAACTGCTCTCGGGCTGGGACGAAGACAGGGCCCATGAGGCCGCCCGCATCATCGAAGAGCTCAATGCGGCCCTGCGGGCCGCCCAGGACCACGCGTCCGCAACGCTTGCAGGAGTGAACCAGTGACCACAGCAACAACCGCACCGCCCCGCAGTGACGGGCAGATGACACACCGGCAGATCCTCGAGGCCCTGACCGGGCTGCTGGCGGCGTTCTTCACGGCCATCCTGAGCAGCACCATCGTCTCGAACGCGCTGCCGACCATCATGGCGGAGCTGCGGGGAACCCAGACGGACTTCGCCTGGGTCATCACCGCGGCGCTGCTGGCCAACGCCGTCACCACCCCGATCTGGGGCAAGCTGGCCGACCTGTTCAACAAGAAGCTGCTGGTCCAGCTGTCCATCATCATCTTCGTCGCCGGCTCCGTGGCCGCCGGCCTGGCCCAGAGCATCCCGATGCTGCTGGGCGCCCGCGTGGTCCAGGGCATCGCGATGGGCGGCCTGACCGCCCTGGCCCAGGCCATCATCGGCACCATGATCCCGCCGCGCGAACGCGGCCGCTACTCCGGCTACATGGGCGCCGTGCTCGCCGTGGGCACCGCCGGCGGCCCGCTGCTGGGCGGCTTCATCGTGGACAGTCCGCTGGGCTGGCGCTGGACCTTCTTCGTCTGTGTGCCGCTGGCCGTGATCGCGCTCGTGCTGCTGCAGAAGACGCTCAAGATCAAGCATGTCAAGCGCCCGGCCAGGATCGACTGGGCCGGCGCCGTCCTGCTCACCAGCGGGATCAGCCTGCTGCTGATCTGGGTCAGCTTCGCCGGCAAGGACGACTACTACGAGTGGTTCTCGAAGACCTCCGCACTGATGGTCGGCGGTGCCGTCGTGCTGCTGGCCGCCCTGGTGCTGGTGGAGGCCAAGGTCTCCCAGCCGATCATCCCGCTGAAGATCATCACCGAGCGGACGACGGCGCTGGCCATTGTCGCCTCCGTCGCCGTCGGCGTGGCGATGTTCGCCAGCTCCACCTACCTGGGCCAGTACTACCAGGTGGCCCGCGGCGCCACGCCGACCGAGGCAGGCCTGCTGACCCTGCCGATGATCGCCGGCAACCTCGTCGGCTCCGTCGTCTCCGGCCAGCTGATCAGCCGCACCGGCAAGTGGAAGCGGTTCCTGATCGCCGGCGCCGTGCTGCTGATCGCCGGCCTGGGCCTGGCCGGAACCATCGACCACGAGACGGACCTGGTGCTGGTGGGCGCCTACACCTTCGTCTTCGGCCTCGGCCTCGGCCTGCTCATGCAGAACCTGATCCTGGCCGTCCAGAACACCGTCTCGGCCAAGAACATCGGTGCCGCCAGCGCCTCGGTGGCGTTCTTCCGCACGGTCGGCGGCGCGGCGGGCGTGTCGGTCCTGGGCGCGATGATGGGCACCCACGTCAGCGAGCTGATCACCGCCGGGCTGCGCCGGGCCGGCATCCACGCCTCCGGGAGCGCATCGCTGGACGTGGCCGACCTTCCGCCGCGGATCGCCCGCATCGTGCGCGCCGCCTACGGCGACGGCACCGCCCTGATCTTCACGGTTGCGGCCGCCATGTCGGCGGTGGTCCTGATCTGCGTCCTGTTCATCAAGGAAACGGCCCTGCGGCGCACGGTTGACATCGTTGCGGCCAAGCCGGCCGGCACCGCCGGGAACACCGGCACCGGGCAGCATGCGGCGGTACCGGCCTGCGACGCGGACCTGGACCGCGAATTCGCCAAGGTCCTGGCAATGACGGGCAGCCTGCCCAAGGTCGGCCAGGACGGGTCCCTGCACCAAAACGAACCGCTCCACCGTGCGCCGGTGGCGGCCGAGGAACCCGCCGAAGGCATCCGGCAGGCCGATGCCCGGCTCGAGCTCATGGCGCAGCTGCAGGTCACCCAGCGGCTGCTGGCCGAGCAGCAGCTCCAGCTCAGCTCGGCCCTGAACACGGTGGCGCAGGAGGCCGCCCGCCAGCGGGAAACCGCCGCCCAGCAGGCCGGCACCGCGCAGCGGCTCGCCGCCCTGGAAGAGCGGCTCGCCACGGAGCGCGACCTGCAGAAGGCAGCGGCCCGGTACCTGGCGGCGCAGGCCGGCGCCCGAACGGAGGCGCCGGAACCGAAGGCGGAACGGGGCTAAGTCCGCGGCCAGGCAGCGCGGCGTTCCGGGCCCGACGCCGGACGGAGGGCGGTGCCGCAGCCGCCGGGGCGGGTGCCGGGCGAAAACCGCAGAAACCGCGCCGGAGCTCGTTGGGGGGGGAGCTCCGGCGCGGCGTCCACGTAAGCGTAATCGCCGCCGGTGCCGGAAAAGTTACGCGCCCGGGGAAGACTTTTCCGATTCGGGGAAAATCTCCCGGAACAGTGCAATATCCCGGGCCGGCGTGCCCGCCGGATAGGACACCACCACCCACTCGGAGCGGTAGGCTTCCCGGCCCGGCACCTCGGCCTCCCGCGCTGCGGACTGCGCGGCCAGCTCGCGCGTGGCGAACCGGACAAACAGTCCGTCCCCGCCGGTGCTGACCGCCTGCCGGCAGCGCCCGTTGCCGCAGGCGGCCGCCGTCACGTCCCGGACCGGCGCCAGCCGGCCGCCCTCGCGCCGGTCCAGCTCCGCCAGGACGGCATGGATGTCCTGGTCCTTGGCCGGGTAGATCCAGTGCTCGGCGGCGGACAGCCCCACGATGGCCAGGACCATGGCGGCCGCGGTCAGCGCCAGCATCCACCACCGCCTGCCCCGGCCCCATCTGGTCCGGCCGCCGGCCGGCTCCGGTTCAGAACTGCGGTTCGACAACGGTGATGCCGCCGGCCAGCCTGCGGTTCTTCAGCACCGGCAGGAACTCGCGGACCTCGTCCAGGCGCCGGCGGGTGATGTCCACGGTGACAATGCCCCGGGACTCGTCCCCGAGGAAATCGTGCGGCACGCCCATCGGGTCCAGGATGGCGGAGTGCCCCACCGTGTGGTCGCTGGAAGTGCCGGCCGCAGCCACCCAGCAGGTGTTCTCGATGGCCCGGGCCTTCAGCAGGGTTTCCCAGTGCTCCACCTTGTGGTCGCCCTTGAACCACGCCGCGGCCACGCAGATCAGATCCGCGCCCTCGACCGCCAGCGCCCGCGCCATCTCGGGGAAGCGCAGGTCGTAGCAGGTCATCACGCCGATCTTCAGGTCGCCCAGTTCCACCAGCGCCGGTTCGCCGTCGCCGGGTTTGATGTGCGCGGACTCCTGGTAGGAGAAGGCGTCGTACAGGTGCAGCTTGCGGTAGGTGGTGACGATGCGGCCGGAGGAGTCGACCACCACCAGGGTGTTGTACGGCCGGGGCTCGCCGCTGGCTTCGTAGCCGCCGGCAATGACGGCGAGGCCCGCCTCGGCGGCGATGAAGGAGACCTGCTGGACGAAGGTGGACCAGCCGGCCTCGACCGCGGCCGCGAAGTCCCCCTCGACCTTGCCCACGGTGAACATGGATTCTTCCGGGAACAGGATCAGTTCGGCGCCCTCGGCCTTGGCCTCCCGGGCCAGCGAGCGCATGGTTTCCAGGTTCTCGCTGACCTTCCCGGTGGGGTCGAACTGACCAACGCTGACCTTCATCGGTGCGCTCCCGTCTGGCTGGCGGTTGTTACCCTTCCAGCCTACCTGTCCGGGTCAGGCACCGGCACAGCGAAGAATCGCCTCGACCGAGCGGTCCGCGTCCGCCTCCGAGGTGGACCAGTTGCTGACGCTGATCCGCATCGCGGCCATGCCGTGCCAGGTGGTGCCGGAGAGCCAGAGCGTGCCCTCCGCCTGCACGCGCCGGACGACCTCGCGGGTGAACGCGTCCGGATCGCCTCCGCCGGGCGGGGTGAACCGGACCAGCACCTGGTTGAGCACGACGTCGTTGAGCACCTCGGTGCCGTCGGCCGCGGCCAGCCGTTCCGCCATTCGCTGCGCCAGCGCGCAGCAGCGCTTCACCAGCTCGCGCACCCCGGAACGGCCCAGCGTGCGCAGGGCGGCGTAGGCCGTGAAGCCGCGGGCCCGGCGGGAGGCCTCCGGCACCCAGGAGATGGGATCCCGCTCCGGCTCCCGGTCCTGGGGCGAGTACTGCAGGTACGCAGCGCGCGGCGGGGCCATGGCCGCGGGGTGCGCGGCCGCGTCCGCGACGAAGGCCAGCCCGCAGTCGTACGGCACGTTGAGCCACTTGTGCCCGTCCGTTGCCCAGGAGTCGGCCCGTTCCACGCCGTCGGTCAGGTACCGCAGCCGGCCGCCGGCCTGCGCCCAGAGGCCGAAGGCGCCGTCGACATGTATCCACGCGCCCTCGCGCCGGCGCACCCGCGCGATGGCCTCGCGGAAGGGATCGAAGGCCCCGGTGTTCACGTTGCCGGCCTGCAGGTTGACGATCAGCGGGGCCTCCTCCGGGATGCCGGCGAGCACCCGGTCCAGCTCGTCCGGCCGGAGCCGGCCCTGCCCGTCCGTGCCGGCGACGTGCACCCGGTCCCGGCCGAGTCCGAGGTACTGCAGCGCGGTGAAGAGCGTGCTGTGCGCCTCGGCCCCGACGACGACGGCGACCTCCGGGGCGCCGAAGAGGCCGCGGGCGGCCGCGTCCCAGCCGGCCC
>NZ_JBHTML010000091.1:0-15816 GCF_042679445.1 Arthrobacter sp. GCM10027362 | reverse complement strand
CGTTGAGCAGTGACGCCGCCGCGCCCTGGGTCTGTTCGTTGCCTTGCCGCGGCCTGCCCGCCATACGCCACCTCTTCCCCTGCCGGCTTCTTCCCAGCTGCTTCTTTCCGGCTGCTTCATCCGGACATGGCCGGAGTGTTGCTCTTTGCAGCCATCATAAATGCTGGACAAAACCTTGGCTGTCTCTATAGACGCAACGAGATTGTTCTTATAGCAACAAATCCCCTCCGGATCCACTCCCCACAACCCATCCCCTACGAAGGAGTGCCGACATGAGCCAGAGCCAGGACATCAACAAGCAGCTGAACGAACTGCTCGAGAAGGGGTTTGCGGTCAGCACCGAGGAATACAACAAGCGCGGCTTCAAGCGCCGCGTCGGCTACGGCACCCGCCCGGCCATCGTGCACATCGACATGGCGAACGCCTGGACCCGCGAGGGCCACGCCTTCACCTGCGAGAACATGGAGACGATCATCCCGGCCTGCCAGGCCCTGAACGAGGCGGCCCGGGCCAAGGGCGTGCCGGTCATCTACACCACCACCGCCTACGACATCACCGACCGCGACAAGCCCTCGGACATGGGCCTGTGGGCCTCGAAGATCCCGGTGGAGCTGCTCGAGGAAGGCTCCGATGCGGTCAAGATCGATGACCGCATCGCGCCGGCCCCGGGCGAACTGGTGATCACCAAGAAGCGCGCCAGCGCCTTCCCCGGCACCAACCTGCAGCAGTTCCTGACCGCCAACCGGATCAATACCGTGATCGTCACCGGCGTCACCGCCGCCGGCTGCGTCCGCCACACCGCTGGCCACGATCCTGGCCGGCAGCCGCCGTCGCCGTGTCCAGCCCAGGCTGCCGCGGCCTCCCAGCCGTCCCACGGCACAACTTACAACTTAATCAGGGCGCACGGCGCCCCTTCCCTCCAGGGAGCAATGATGCAACTGGACAAACCCCACAACCCGCAGCCAACCCGCACCAGGGGCGTTGCGGCGCCCCAGGTTTCCTGCAAAACCCTGCGCAAGGTGACCATCGCCGCAGCTGCGGGCACCGTGGTGGAGTGGTTCGATTTCGCCGTCTACGGCTTCCTCGCCCCGCTGCTGGCACGCACCTTCTTCCCCGAAGGCGACCCCGTCGTCGCCCTGCTGCAGACCTTCGCGGTCTTCGCCGTGGCATTTGCGCCGCGCCCGGTGGGCGGGGCCTTCTTCGGCACGCTCGGGGACCGGATCGGACGCAAGCGGGTGCTGGCCCTGACCGTGCTGCTGATGTCCGGGGCCACCATGGCCATCGGCCTGCTGCCCAGCTACCAGACAATCGGCGTCTGGGCGGCGGTGCTGCTGACGCTGGCCCGCAGCCTCCAGGGCCTGTCGGCCGGCGGCGAATATGCCGGCGCCGTCACCTACGTGATCGAGCATTCCCCGGACTCCGAGCGTTCGCGGCATTCGAGCTGGATGCCGGCGGCAACGTTCGGCTCCTTCGCCGCCGCCGCCCTGCTGCGTTGGGCGCTGACTGCCGGGCTGAGCACCGAGGCCATGAACTCCTGGGGCTGGCGCATCCCGTTCCTGGTCGCCGCGCCGCTGGGCCTGGTGGCCTTTTACATCCGGAGCAAGCTGGATGAGAGCCCGCTCTTCCGCGAGGTCCTGGAGTCATCCGGGACCGAACACTCGCCGCTGCGCCAGACCCTGGCCACGCAGTGGCGGAAGATGGCCGTGCTCGGCGGCTACATCTCGCTAACGGCGCTGTCCTTCTATACCTTCTCCACCTACATGACCACCTTCCTGCGCGAGGTGGTGCACCTGCCGGCGGACGCGGTGCTGCTCAGCAACGTCCTGGCCCTGAGCTTCGCCGCGGTGATCGCACCGGTGATCGGGCGGATCTGCGACCGGGTGGGGCGCAGGCCGACCATGTTCGCCTCCGCCGTCCTGCTCGGCGGCCTCGCGGTGCCATCCTACCTGCTGGCTTCCGGCGGCAGCATCTACAACGCGCTGGCCGGACAGGTGCTGCTGGCCCTCGGTGCGGTCACGGCCAATGTGGTCACCGCGGTGCTGCTGTCCGAGGTGTTCCCGACGGCGGTGCGCTACACCGCCTCGGCCGTCACCTACAACGTCAGCTACGCCATCTTCGGCGGCACCGCGCCCTTCGTGGCCACCTGGCTGATCTCGCTCACGGCCAACAAGATGGCCCCGGCGATCTACCTGACCGTGGTCGCCGCGGGAGCGCTGGCCGCCGTCTTCCTGATGCGCGAAACCTCCAACAGATCCTTCCGCGAGGACAGCTAACCGAGCAGGAGGGCCGGGCTTCCCGGCCCTCCTGCCACGCCACCGCGTGCGGGGCCTACGGCGGTTTTGCCGGTTCCGCCCATTCCCGCCACCGGCACATCCTTTGGTCCAACATTCAGCCAGGTACGCGAATACCGGCGGCATGCCGGCCACGCGGACCATCCGGCCCGGCCGCGCGGGCGCCGGTGCAGCACCCCGGTGCGCCCACCCTCCGAGATGCTGCACCTTCGGCACGTGAACCGTTTGATCCGCCCCCCCCCCGAATGCGGTGCAGCAGAGGCCACAGCCCGGCAGCGGAGGCGCGCCTGCCGGACCGGCCTTCCCCTCAGTTCACCTTCGGCGTCAGGCCGGTGGCCAGCACCTTCGTGCACTGGTGCGGCCCTCTTGCCCCGCCCGGAAGCCGCAGGAGACCGGCACGCCCGGCCTCCGCCGTCCGCCGTCATGCCTGTGAACCATCACCACGGGCTTCGGCTTCCCTTGCAGCCCCACCCCATGCCTGACCTGCGGTTCGTGTCCCCGGTGCAGGGGCGGCCCTGCGGCCCTGCCTACTGCGCGTGACAAATCGTCAATTCTTCCCCCGGATCGAATAGACATTACGTCTATAGATCTTGTGACGTACAGCACATAGTGTTGCCTATGTCCCAATGACCACCGGAGGATCCCATGATTCAGAGCCACAAAGGCAACGCCGCTTCCGAGGCCACTGCACCACATCCCGACACCGACGTCGAACAGGAACTGCAGCCCATTCCGGAAACCTCCCGCACCCGGAAAGTGTCAGGACAGTTCTGGATCTGGGCAGGAGCGAACCTCGCCCCGATCAACTGGGTGCTCGGCGCCCTCGGCATCAACCTCGGCCTCGGCTTCGCCGACACCATCACCGTGCTGGTGCTGGGCAACCTGATCGGCATGGTGCTGTTCGGGTTCTTCGTCCTGCTCGGCCAGCGCACCGGCGCCACCGGCATGGTGCTCGCCCGCGCCGCCTTCGGACGCCGGGGCAACTACGTTCCGGCCGCCATCCAGGCCCTGCTCGGCATCGGCTGGTGCGCGGTCAACACCTGGATCATCCTCGACCTGGTCATGGCGCTGCTGGGCAGCATCGGCTGGGTGGACCCGGCCCAGCCCAACTACGGCCCGAAGATCCTCGTGGCCGCGATCATCATGGGCCTGCAGGTCCTGATCGCATTCTTCGGCTACAAGGCCATTGCCGCCTTCGAGCGCTGGACCGTTCCGCCGACCATCGTGGTCCTCGTGGCCATGTCCGCGGTGGCGTGGTTCGGCATGGACATCGACTGGGGCTACGCCGGACCTGCCGGCGCCATCCTCACCGGCACCGAGCGCATCGCGGCCATGAGTGCCGTCATGACCGCCATCGGCATCGGCTGGGGCATCACCTGGTTCACCTACGCCGCCGACTATTCACGCTTCGTGAGCAACCGCACTCCCCGGAAACGCCTGTACCTGGCCTCCGTGCTGGGCCAGTTCATTCCCGTGGTGTGGCTCGGTGTCCTCGGCGCCAGCCTGGCCACCAAGAGCGGCAGCATCGATCCGGGCCAGCTGATCGTGGAGAACTACGGAGCACTGGCCATCCCCGTCCTGCTGATGGTCCTGCACGGCCCCATTGCCACCAACATCCTGAACATCTACACCTTCTCCGTGGCCGCGCAGGCCCTGGACGTGAAGGTCAAGCGCCGGGTGCTGAACCTGGTCGTGGGCGTCTTCGCCCTCGCCGCGGTGATCTTCTTCATCTACCAGACCGACTTCGCCGCGGTGCTCGATGCCTGGCTGATCGGCCTCGTGGCCTGGGTCGCCTCCTGGGGCGGCATCATGCTGGTGCACTACTACGCCGTCGACCGGCGCCTGCCCGCGGGAACCGAGCGCCTCTTCGACCCGATCGGCACGCCGCGGCTGCCGGTGGTGAACTGGGCCGGCATCGGCGCCCTGGCCAGCGGCATCTTCGCCACCTGGCTGTTCATGTACGGCATCCTGCCGGCAACCCAGGGACCCATCGCGGTGGCCATGGGCGGACTGGACCTCTCCTGGCTCGCCGGAGGCCTGACCAGCGCCACGGTCTACGCGGTCTTCGGCCCCCGCATCCACCAGCGCTACGCCTCGCGTCTTGAGCCCGCCCGGCGTCTCGAGCCTGCTGCCGCGGAAACCCTTCTCCCCAACGGCTAAGACGGGTCCGCCCCGTCCGGCCGGCCATCATCAACCATCATCAACACAGTTACATCATCAAGGAGTATCAATGACCATCGCCAATGCCCCGGCCACGAGTGTTTCCGAGCTGGAGCGCCTGAAGGTGCTGCACAACGGGCAGAAGGAGAAGCTGACCTTCTCCGACGCGGAGTTCGAGCGCCGGCTGGCCGGCCTGCGGCAGATCATGGCCGAGAAGGAGCTGGACGCGGTCGTGCTGACCAGCTACCACAACATCAAGTACTACTCGGACTTCCTCTTCACCTACTTCGGCCGCTCCTACGCCCTGGTGGTCACCCCCGAGGACTCGGTGTCCGTGACCGCGAACATCGACGCGGGCATGCCCTGGCGCCGTTCCTACGGCGAGAACATCGTCTACACCGACTGGCGCCGGGACAACTACTACTACGGGCTGCAGGAGGCGCTGGCCCAGCGCGGCATCAAGGCCAGGCGCCTGGGCGTGGAGGACGACACCCTGGCCCTGATGCAGCGCCAGAAGATCCAGGCCGCCTTCGAGGGCGCCGAACTGGTGGACGTCTCCCAGGCGGCCATGCGCCAGCGCATGATCAAGTCCGCCGAGGAGATCGAGGTCATCAAGCACGGGGCCCGGATCGGGGACCTGGGCGGGGAGGCCATCAAGGCGGCCATCCGCGAGGGCATCAGCGAGTACGAGGTCGCCCTGATCGGCACCGAGGCGATGGTCCACGAGATCGCCCGCACCTTCCCGGACTCCGAAATCCGCGACACCTGGGTCTGGTTCCAGTCCGGGATCAACACCGACGGCGCGCACAACTGGGCCACCACCCGCAAGCTGCAGAAGGGCGACATCCTGTCCCTGAACTGCTTCCCGATGACCTCGGGCTACTACACCGCCCTGGAGCGGACCATGTTCCTAGGCCAGCCGGACGAGCGGTCCCTGGAACTGTGGAACATCAACGTCGAGGTCCACCGCCGCGGCCTGGAGCTGATCAAGCCCGGCGCCGTGTGCAAGGACATCGCCGCGGAGCTGAACGAGATCTACGTCGGCTACGGCCTGCTGCCCAACCGCACCTTCGGCTACGGCCACTCCTTCGGCGTGCTGAGCCACTACTACGGCCGCGAGGCCGGCCTGGAGCTGCGCGAGGACATCGACACGGTCCTGGAGCCGGGCATGGTCGTCTCGATGGAACCGATGATCACGGTGCTGGAGGGCCAGCCCGGGGCCGGCGGCTACCGCGAGCACGACATCCTCGTGGTCAACGAGGACGGCGCCGAGAACATCACCAAGTTCGGCTTCGGCCCCGAACACAACATCATCGACGCCTGACCACCAGGCCGCCCCACCGGCTCCGGGGGCTGCCGTGCCGCCGCGCGGCAGCCCCCGGAGCCACCCGCCAGCTACACCTATCGGAGAAACAACCATGCCCAACAGTGTCTTTATGGAAGACCTCGACGCCTTCACCTACCGGCGCCAGCTCGCCGAGGGCAACGGGGTCGTCCTCATTCCGGCCGGCTCGATCGAGCAGCACGGGCCGCATATGCCGCTGAACGTGGACGTCCTGCTGTCGCGTGCCATGTCCGGATCGCTGGCCGAAGCCATCGGCGCCCTGGTGGCCGCCCCGATCGTCTACGGCTACAAGTCGCAGCAGCGCTCGGGCGGCGGAAACCACCTCCACGGCACCACCAGCCTGGACGCCGCCACCATCATTGCCATTTCGAAGAACCTGACGCTGGAGCTGGCCCGACAGGGCGTCAGGAAAATCGCCTTCGTGAACGGACACTACGAGAACTACCAGTTCCTGTATGAAGGCGTCGACCTCGCCCTCCGGGAGTTGCGCCTCGGCGGGGTGGAAGACATGAAGGTCGTCCTGCTCTCCTACTGGGACTTCATCGACGAGGCGACCATCGCCGAACTGTACCCCAACGGCTTCCCGGGGTGGGATGTCGAACACGGCGGCGTCCTCGAAACCTCGCTGATGCTGCATCTGCACCCCGGCAAGGTCGACGTCGACAGGATCGCCGACCTCCCTCCCGCCCGGCTGCCCAACTACGACGTTCTTCCGGTGCGGCCCGAACTCACCCCCGACTCCGGCTGCCTGTCCTCCGCCGCGGATGCCACGGCCGACAAGGGGGAGATCCTGCTCAAGCGGGCCACCGCGGGGATGGCAGCAGCCCTGGAAACCGAATTCCTGGGCCTCGACCAGCGGTGACGAGGGGCCGGCGCTGCCGGAATTGTTGCAGTAAATGCGACAACGTTGCATACTGCCGGTCCGGGGCGCGGATCCCCGCTCCCGGCCTGTGTGTCCGGGGGAACCGGCAGACCATTGAATTTAATCCGGACTACCTGCACCCAAACCATTGACAGTGATTGAAGCCACACCCTAATCTGGTGCAACAACGTTGCGGTAAACGCAACAACAGATGAGTTGGTGGTTTCCTCATGACAAGCAGCATCACCCCTCCGGCGGGTAGCGCCGGCCCCTCAACCCCCCTGAACAAGATGCCCAAAGAATCCAAGACTTCCCTCAGCGGCCAGCCCCGCCCCAACGACGGCGCGGGGATCGACCCGCAGGCACGCCGCCGCGTCATCGCGGCCAGCTTCATCGGCAATTTCGTCGAGTGGTTCGACTACGCCGTCTACGGCTACCTCGCCGCGACGATCGCCGTCGTCTTCTTCCCCGAATCGGATGCGCAGACAGCACTGCTGTCCACTTTCGCCCTGTTCGCCATTTCCTTCCTGGTCCGGCCGATGGGCGGCTTCATCTGGGGCCATATCGGAGACCGCGTGGGCCGGCGGAACGCGCTCTCGCTGTCGATCCTGATCATGTCCCTGTCCACCTTCTGCATCGCGCTGATCCCCGGCTACACCGCCATCGGCCTCTGGGCCCCGGCGCTGCTGCTGATCGTGCGCGTGGTGCAGGGCTTCTCCGCCTCCGGCGAATACGCCGGCGCCTCGGCCTTCCTGGTCGAGTACGCCCCGGCCCACCGCCGCGGCCTCTACGCCGCGGTCGTCCCGGCCAGCACCGCCACCGGCCTGCTGCTCGGCTCGCTGCTGGCGGCCGGACTGACCGGGCTGCTCTCCGCGGACCAGCTGCACTCCTGGGGCTGGCGGTTGCCGTTCCTCCTCGCCGCCCCGATGGGCCTGATCGGCCGCTACATTCGGACCAAGCTGGAGGACACCCCGGTGTTCCGCGAGCTGGCCGCGGAGGAGCACGCCGAAAAGGCGCCGGTGAAGAGCCTGTTCACCAACCACTGGCGGCAGCTGCTGCAGGCGGTGGGCGCGGTGCTGCTGAACGCCGTCGGCTTCTACGTGATCCTCAGCTACATGCCCACCTACCTCTCCGCCGAGCTGGGCCTGGGCGCCACCGAGTCCTACATCGCGACCACGATCGCACTGCTCACCTACATCGGCTTCATCTTCGGCACCGGCATGCTCTCGGACCGGTTCGGCCGCAAGAAGGTGCTGATCAGTGCCTCGGTGCTCTTCATCCTGCTGATCGTGCCCGCCTTCATGCTGCTGGACACCGGGAACTTCCTGGTCATCGTGCTGATCCAGGTCCTGCTCGGCGGCATGCTCACGCTCAATGACGGCACCCTGCCCAGCTTCCTGGCCGAAATGTTCCCGACCACGGTCCGCTACAGCGGCTTCGCCGTCAGCTTCAACCTCTCCAACGCCCTGTTCGGCGGCACCGCCCCGTTCATGGCCACCCTGCTGATCGCCGCCACGGGCAGCGACCTGGCCCCGGCCTGGTACCTCGCCGCCGCGGCCGTCATCTCCCTGGTCGCCGTGGCACTGTCCCGCGAAACCAGCAAGATGCCGCTGCGCCACGCATAGGCGCCGGCCCCAGACTTGGCCCTTCCCCTCGCAAGGAGGGGCCAAAACCCAACGAACACAGTTACATCATCAAGGAGTATCAATGACCATCGCCAATGCCCCGGCCACGAGTGTTTCCGAGCTGGAGCGCCTGAAGGTGCTGCACAACGGGCAGAAGGAGAAGCTGACCTTCTCCGACGCGGAGTTCGAGCGCCGGCTGGCCGGCCTGCGGCAGATCATGGCCGAGAAGGAGCTGGACGCGGTCGTGCTGACCAGCTACCACAACATCAAGTACTACTCGGACTTCCTCTTCACCTACTTCGGCCGCTCCTACGCCCTGGTGGTCACCCCCGAGGACTCGGTGTCCGTGACCGCGAACATCGACGCGGGCATGCCCTGGCGCCGTTCCTACGGCGAGAACATCGTCTACACCGACTGGCGCCGGGACAACTACTACTACGGGCTGCAGGAGGCGCTGGCCCAGCGCGGCATCAAGGCCAGGCGCCTGGGCGTGGAGGACGACACCCTGGCCCTGATGCAGCGCCAGAAGATCCAGGCCGCCTTCGAGGGCGCCGAACTGGTGGACGTCTCCCAGGCGGCCATGCGCCAGCGCATGATCAAGTCCGCCGAGGAGATCGAGGTCATCAAGCACGGGGCCCGGATCGGGGACCTGGGCGGGGAGGCCATCAAGGCGGCCATCCGCGAGGGCATCAGCGAGTACGAGGTCGCCCTGATCGGCACCGAGGCGATGGTCCACGAGATCGCCCGCACCTTCCCGGACTCCGAAATCCGCGACACCTGGGTCTGGTTCCAGTCCGGGATCAACACCGACGGCGCGC
Source organism: Arthrobacter sp. GCM10027362 (assembly GCF_042679445.1). Classification (NCBI taxonomy): domain Bacteria; kingdom Bacillati; phylum Actinomycetota; class Actinomycetes; order Micrococcales; family Micrococcaceae; genus Arthrobacter; species Arthrobacter sp. GCM10027362. The sequence continues at coordinate 6,715 of NZ_JBHTML010000091.1, read as the reverse complement.
ACAACTGGGCCACCACCCGCAAGCTGCAGAAGGGCGACATCCTGTCCCTGAACTGCTTCCCGATGACCTCGGGCTACTACACCGCCCTGGAGCGGACCATGTTCCTGGGCCAGCCGGACGAGCGGTCCCTGGAACTGTGGAACATCAACGTCGAGGTCCACCGCCGCGGCCTGGAGCTGATCAAGCCCGGCGCCGTGTGCAAGGACATCGCCGCGGAGCTGAACGAGATCTACGTCGGCTACGGCCTGCTGCCCAACCGCACCTTCGGCTACGGCCACTCCTTCGGCGTGCTGAGCCACTACTACGGCCGCGAGGCCGGCCTGGAGCTGCGCGAGGACATCGACACGGTCCTGGAGCCGGGCATGGTCGTCTCGATGGAACCGATGATCACGGTGCTGGAGGGCCAGCCCGGGGCCGGCGGCTACCGCGAGCACGACATCCTCGTGGTCAACGAGGACGGCGCCGAGAACATCACCAAGTTCGGCTTCGGCCCCGAACACAACATCATCGACGCCTAGGATTGGGCGCTCCCGCGGGTGCGGCATGGCTGGTGCCGTGCCGCACCCGCGGCGTTTAATCACCTGCAATACCGTCCGTCGGCCTTCGATAGGCGGAGAATGGATCATCATGGCAGCCAGGACAGAAGCCCCAGCAGATTCCGGTACGAAGGCGGGCGACGCGCGCGGCGCCTCCGTGCTGGTGAACGCCGTCGAGGTGCTGCGCTGTTTCAGCGTGGAGGAACCCCTGCTCGGCGTCACCGAAATCGCCTCCCGCGTGGGCCTGCACAAGAGCACCGTCTCGCGTATCCTGGCCACCCTGGAGCAGGAAGACCTGGTGGAGCGGGACGAGACCACCCGGCGGTTCAAGCTGGGCCTGGGCCTGATTGCCGTCGCCGGCCCGCTGCTGGCGGAGCTGGACGAACGCCGCGTGGCCTACCCCGTGCTGCGCGAGCTGACCGAACGCACGCAGGAGACCAGCGCCTTGGTCACCTGGACCGGCTCCAGTTCGGTCTGCGTCGAGCAGATTCCCAGCCCGCAGCAGGTCAAGCACACCTCCCCGCTGGGGACCCGGTACACCACGGCACTCAGCGCCAGCGTGCAGGTTTTCCTCGCCGCCGAGGGGCCGGAACGCGTCCGCGCCCTGCTCGCCAGCGGCGTCGTCGAATACCCCTCCCCCACTCCGGACCGGATCGAGGAGTTCCTCGAGCGGCTCAAGGACGTGGCCGCGGAGGGCTGTGCCACCAACTACGGCGAGACCAGCGTGGACGAGGTGGGCGTCGCCGCGCCGGTCCACGACCACCGGGGCAACATCGTCGCCGCCGTCATGCTGGCCGCACCGCGCTACCGCATCACGCCCGAACACCTGCAGTTCCTCGCCGCGGCCTGCACGGATGCGGCCGGCCGGGTCACGGTCCGCATGGGCGGCACCGCCCCGCAGGACTGACCCGGCAGGTCCTCGCACCGGGTCCGCCTGGATGACAGCGTTGTCCGGGATGTTCCGAAGGGGCCTTCCGGGGCCCGATGCCGATGATGGTGGCTGCACAGGACAGCGGCTGTCCTGCCGCCTGGGCGGATGGCAGGACAGCCACTTTATTCGGGAAGTTCGGCGGGCGGCGGCTTAGGCCGCGCCGGCCAGCAGCGGTACCAGCAGGGAGGTGAGGAAGAGCACCAGGGCTCCGCCGACCCGGTTGGTCAGCGCAGCGAAGGGCATCAGGTGCATGCGGTTGGCTGCGCTGAGCACCGAGACATCGCCGCTGCCGCCGGTATCGGCCATGACCAGGCCCGGAGTGATCGCGGCCTCGACGAAGTTGAACTTGACCAGCCAGCCCAGGAAGCCCGAGGTCACCGTGGCAATGATGACCGTACACACGGTGAGCAGGATGAACATCGGGTTGCTCAGCGACGCCAGGACGTCGTCGATCTTGATGTAGGTGATGCTCACACCCACCAGCAGCGCCGGGACCATGGTGCTGGAAATCATGTCGCCCCACTCCGAGTTGGCCTCTTCGAGTTCCTTCGGGAACAGCCCGAAAATCTTGATCAGGGCGGCGGCGATGATGGTCCAGGCATAGGGGTGCAGCACCGGCAGGAAGGCTCCGACCAGGTTGCCCAGGACGAAGAGGCAGCCGGCGATGGCCAGGCCCTTGCCCAGGGCAATGAAGGAGGAGATGTCCTTCTTCTCAGGCATGGCGAGGTCGCCGGCCCTGCCCTGCACCCGCAGCAGCTGGCCGTTGCCGTTGAAGCCGACGAACAGCTGGGTGCCGCGCTTGGTGAGCCCGTTGTACAGCCCGGCGATCAGGATGCACACGATGTTCGCCACGACCACGGCGGAGAGCAGGTCACCCATGAACGCTTCGGAGGTGCCGCCGGTGCGCGCCGCATACATCTCGGACATCGGCACCGCCCCGATCCCCAGTCCCCCGGCCATGATCGGGGCGGCGATCATCAGGACGCCCTCGAGGAAGCCGAACCCGGTCACCAGGCCGAGCAAACCCACCAGCAGGAAGGTGGCGGCCAGGCAGCCGATGACCGGCACGGCGAAGCGCGGGCCGGCCTTGAGCAGCAGGGCCCGGGGCATGCCCAGGATGGACCCGGCAATGATGGTGACGACGAAGAAGTCCAGGAAGCCGTAGCCGGACACGAAGTTCTGCACTACGGTCACGAGGTTTTCGGGCAGCAGGCCCAGGAACAGCAGCGTGGCGGGCACGAAGGTGCACAGGATGGTGGGCAGCCCGTAGTCACGGATAACCGGGAAGAGGTTGCCGATCCAGATCAGCAGCCCGCCGAGCAGGATGGTCACGGCGAAGCCGGCGATCATCGAGTCCGGCAGGTTCCCGGTCAGCGCGGCCGCCAGCAGCAGCGCGGCGAGGACAAAATAGATGGCCCCGGGCAGGCTCGCGATCCGGAACCCCCTCGGATAGGAGTGGTGGACGGCCCGGGAGGCGGCGACGGGCGTTGCCGGGCCGCTTCCGGCCGGTTCCTCCTCCACGCTGCCGGTGGCCGGATCGGTTGTGCGAGGGGTAGTTGACATCGTTGTCTCCCAACGGTCTGGGCACGGCTGTCCTGGAAGTCTGCGGACGGCCGCTGCGGATATGGTGGGCGGGTTACCGGGAAACCTGTTCGCGGGTCAGCGCCGGGGAATGTGCGACGACGTCGCGGGCCAGCCGGACCGCCTCGGCGAGGCGGTCCTCGTCGATCCCGGTGTCGTGGCCCGCGGCGTGCAGGTGCCGGACGATTTCCTCGGTGGCGATGTTGCCGTGGGCGCCGGGGGCGAAGGGGCAGCCGCCATAGCCGGCCAGGGCGGCGTCGAAACGCGTGATGCCGGCGTCGACGGCGGCGCTGACCGTGCCCAGGGCCTGGCCGTGTGCGTTGTGCAGGTGCAGGGAGTAGGCCAGGTCCGGTTCTGCATCGCGGACGTGGGCCAGGCTCGCCATGAGCCGGCCCGTCGGCGTGGTGCCCAGGGTGTCGGCCAGCCCGATGGCGGTGATGCCCATGTTCTTGAAGGCACGCACCACACGCAGCAGGTAGCGCGCATCGATGTCGCCTTCGAAGGGGCAGGTGAAGGCGGTGGAGATCCCGGCGAGGAAGCTCGTTTGCGGATGCTGCGCCACTTCCCGGGCCAGGTTCTCCAAGGCCGCTTCGATGCCCTGGCCGGCATTGGCGCTGCTGTGGGCCTGGCTGGCCGAGGTCACGACTGCCACCCGGGAGGCCCCGGCGGCGATGGCCCGCTGGATCCCGCGGGCGTTCAGTGCCAGTGCCGTATAGGTCACCAAGTCCTTGGCCGGCAGTGCGGCGAACACGGCTTCGGCATCGGCCATCTGCGGCACCTTCTTCGGGTTCACGAAGGAACCGGCCTCGATCCGGTCCACCCCGGCGGCGACCAGGGCTTCAGCGACGGCGAGTTTGTCCGCGGTGGCGACGATGACGTCCTCGTCCTGCAGCCCGTCGCGCAGGAAAACATCCGTAATCTGCACCTTCATGCGCGCACTCCGTCCGCCGTGGATTCCGCGATTTCTTCCGGGCTCAGGCCGGCCAGGGTGCGCAGCACTTCTTCGGTGTGCTCGCCCAGTTCCGGGCCGACCCACCTGACCTGGCCCTCGTGGCCGGGGATCTTCGGCACGACGCCGGGGAAGCGGATGGGCTCGGGCTTGTCCTCGACCACCACTTCATGGGTCTGGATCATGCCGCGGGCCAGATAGTGCCTGTCCTCGGCAATGCTCGGGGCATCGTAGACGGGTCCGGCGGGAACACCGGCCGCATCGAGCGCCTCCAGCACCTCGGCCAGCGTGTGGGATCCCGTCCAGGCGGAGATGGCGCCGTTGAGCTCTTCTTCCCGGGCACTGCGTGCCTCGGTGGTCAACAGCGACGCGTCACTGGCCAGGTCCTCGCGTCCCATGGCCTTCATCAGGCGAACGAAGACCGAGTTGGAGTTGCCGCCGATGACCACCTCCAGGCCGTCGGCGCAGAGGTAGGAACCGGTCGGCACCACGCCCGGCAGCGCCCCGCCGGTGCGCTTGCGGATCATGCCGTAGGCGTCGTAGTCCGGCACCAGGGACTCCAGCAGGCTGAAGACGCCCTCGTAGAGCGCGACGTCGACCGTCTGCGGCCCCTCCTGGCGGCCGCCCCGGGCCTTCTGCAGCATCAGCATCAGGGCACCGATGACCCCGTAAAGCCCGGCCACGGTATCGCCCATGCTCGCCGCCGCGCGGCCCGCCGGCCGGTCCGGCTCGCCGGTGATGTAGCGCAGGCCGGCAAAGGATTCGGCGGAGCTGCCGAAGCCGGCACGGTCCTTGTACGGGCCGGTCTGGCCGTAGCCGGAGATGCGCACCATGACAATATCCGGGTTGATTTCGGTCAGGACGTCGGGCCCCAGCCCCCATTTCTCCAGCGTGCCGGGGCGGAAGTTCTCGATCACCACGTCGCACCGGGCGGCGATCTTCTTCACCGCCTCGCGGCCCACGTCCGAGCGCAGGTCCAGTGCCACGGACTTCTTGTTCCGGCCCAGGGTGCGGAACAGCATGGAGGTCTGTCCACGTGTCTTGCGCCAGTCGCGCAGTTCGTCCCCGCCATTGGGGCGCTCGATCTTGATCACCTCGGCCCCGAAGTCACCGAACAGCCGCGCGGCGAACGGGGCAGCGATGAAGCTGCCCAGTTCCAGCACCCGGATGCCTTCAAGCGGAAGGGAGTTCCCCTCGAGCTGCAGATTCTGTGCCACAAATTCCTGCTTTCGTCGTCCACCTCTGGCGGATTCCCACCTGATGGGATTCAACTGTCGTTTAGCGGGAAGACATTAGCAGTGACCCATGGCACACACAACCCCTTGGGCCCGGCCGCAACCGGCATTCGGACCCACGCCCGCAGCCCCCGGGGGACCGGGCGTGCCGAAAACGGCGGCCCTTGCCGGGCAGGCCCGCCGCCTATACACTCGGGCTGAAAATAGGAAACCCATCCCGTACTATGGGAAGGCTCCCGTTCCTTCAGACCTAGGTTCCCGATGCCCCCAGCAGACTCTTCCGGCAACCGGATGCTCTCCCGGGTTGCCGCCCTGCTCGACGCCGTGGACGGCTCCGCCGCTTCCGCCGTCGAACTGGCCCGCCGCTCCGGGCTCTCCGTCTCGACCGCCCACCGGCTCGCACTGTCCATGACCGAATACGGGTTCCTGGCCAGGAACGAGCGGGGAGAGTTCCATCTGGGATACCGCTTTACCCGGTCCACCCTGGAGAGCGCGGCCCTGCCGGTCCTGACCGAACTGCGCGACAGCACTGGAGAAACCGCCCAGCTGTGGCTGCGGCGTGGATACTTCAGGGTCTGCACCCTGTCGGTGGACAGCCTGGCCGAGCTCAAGGCCACCTTGCCCGAGGGCGCCCGGCTGCCGCTGCCGGACGGGTCCAGCGGGCGGCTGCTGGCCCGGGAACCGGAAGCGCTCGAAGACGTTGCGCTGCACGGCTGGACCCAGTCCATCGCCAGCCGCACCCCGGGGCTGGGGTCCGTCAGCGCCCCGGTACAGCAGCACGGCCGGATGGTCGCGGCCGTCTGCCTGGCCGTGCCGCTGTCGCGCGTGGCGAAAACCCCCGGTGACGATTTCGGTGCTGCCGTCGCCGCCGCGGCCAAGCGGATCTCCGACGACCTCGAAACTGCCTGATTCCCCCTGCTCATCCCGAGAAAGCGATGACTACATGACGACTGTCTCCGAACGCCTGGCCCCGATTATCGCCGCACACGCGGAGGACGTCTTCGCCCTGATGGGCAACGGCAACGCGTATTTCCTGGACGCCCTGGCCCGGACGCCGGTACGCATTACCGCAGTGCGGCACGAGGCCGCCACGGTGGCGGCCGCCGATGCCTACCACCGGGTCTCGGGCCGGCTGGCCGTGGCCACCACCACCTACGGACCGGGTTTCACCAACGCGGTCACGCCGCTGGCGGAAGCCGCACAGGCGCGCACTCCCCTGCTGTTCATTGCCGGCGACGCGCCGGCGGCCGGGCCCCGGCGCTGGGACGTGGACCAGGCCGGCATCGCCGCGGCGGTGGGCGTGCCCACCTTTGTCCTGGACACCGCGGCGCCGGCCCGGACCGCCCTCGGGGCCATCCACCATGCGCTCGCACACCGCACCCCGGTGGTGCTGGCCATCCCCTATGACATCGCCAACCGGCCCGCCGACGACGAGGCCGTCCCGGACCTGCCCGCGCTGCCGGCACCCCTGGCCCCGGCGGCG
>NZ_JBHTML010000090.1:0-15838 GCF_042679445.1 Arthrobacter sp. GCM10027362 | reverse complement strand
GCGCTGCCGGCCAGCAGCCCCGGCCGCCGCAGGACCGCCCGGTGCCAGACGGCGCCGGGCGAGCCGCCGTTACCGGGCGTGGCCATGAGTTCCAGGAGGGCCCTGCCCAGCGGCTTCGGGGGCCGGCAGGACATGTTCTCTACCGCCCGCGGGTCCACGGTGCCCTCGGCCAGCTGGCCGGCCAGTTCGGGCAGGCCGAGCAGGCGAGCGGCATCACCCAGCACGGAGGGCCCGTCCAGTTCGGCGAACAGCTCCTGCAGCCGGGTCACGGTTGCCTGGTCAAGGCCGAGCGAGGAGGTCAGCAGCGCGGTGTCCGGGCTGCCCGGGCGGACCAGCCGTCCGAGCAGGCGCAGCGTCGAGGCGGACGCGCGGGACGTGGACGGAAACGGCTTGGCGGGCGGCTCCCAGGCGTGCCAGAAATTGGTCGCCGGGTCCTTGCGGTTCCCCGGCAGCCATGCCTCGAGGGCACGGAACCCGTCCAGGTTCATCAGCGCGATCACCGGCTTGGACTCGGCCGGCCAGTTGAACAACCCCGGGGCCACCTCGCCGCGGACCAGCACCAGGGTCCGGCCTCCGGAAACCGCTCCCTCGAGCACATGCAGGTCCACATGGTTCAGGGCCCCGAACAGGACCAGGTCCGCGGGGCGGAACCTGCCGACCAGAACGGTCCGCAGCAAAGCTTCGTCCGCGCCCCCGGCCAGGGCTGCCGGCAGCTCCGGTTCGGTTTCCAGTTCAAGGGCCGCATCCGCCGGCGGGGCCTCGAAGTCGAAATCATCCAGCTCGACGGCGGCCCCCAAGGCCAGCGCCAGCCCCTGGGCAGCCATCCGGTAGTGCGGGCCGGGCACCGCCTCCCCGGCCTGGTCCAGGACGGCCACCCGGCCGTCGGCGTCGCGCGCGAGAATGACCCCTACCACCGTCTGTCCGGCCCGCGGCCGACCGCCGGCGAAGGCCCCGACCAGGGAACGGTCCGCCATTTCCCGGACCAGGGCGGTCACCCCGGCCTCGTCCAGCGGCCACGGCCACCATAACTGGCCGTCGATGGGCTCCCAGGCGGATTCAGTCATAGCTCAACGCTATCGCTCGCCGCCATTCCCCGCACGCCATCGGCAGCCTCGCCACACGCCATTCGCAGCCTCCGCACACGCCATTCGCAGCCTCCGCACATGCTCCGCGCGGGGACCCCCGCCGCTCGCTTAGCGCGGGGACCCCTGGCGGTTCGCCTGCCCGGCGCCTGAACGGAGGAATGCGGTCAACAGCGCCCTGCCCTCGGCAGTGTCCTGCGGACGGTGGTTCCCGCCGGCGTGGCGGTGGATGGCACCCGTGCTGACCAGGTACTCCGCCACTTCCTCGTACAGCGGCTCCCAGCCGCCGGTCACCACCAGGGTGGGCAGCCCGGGCACTATGTGCAGGGGCGCCTCCCAGGGAGGAGCCTGCAGGCGCAGCCGCCGGGCGGCGGCCCGGTCCGAATCGGTCTGCAGCGGCCCGGCCTCCAGCCCGAAGAGCAGCCGGGAGAATTCGCGGTTGTACTGTTCGTCGTCGAGCCTGTCCCGGGCGGCGAACAGCGGCCCGCGGCGCTCCACGTAGGCCCTGGTAACCGGCAGGTCCGCGGTCAGGGAGAGGCAGGCCGGCTCGAACAAGGTCAGGGTCCGGACCAGGTCGGGCCGCTCCACGGCGGCCATCATTGCCGCCACGGCGCCCTCCGCATGCGCCACCACATGCCCGCCCGTACCCAGGTTCTCCAGCACGATCCGCATGTCTGCTGCGAAGTCCGTGGGCTGCGGCTCGGCGCCGGGCGCGAAGCCGTGACGGCGCAGGAAGAGACAGTCGTACCCCAGCGCCATCCCGTGCAGGTTCGTCCAGGCCGCGGCGCCGGCCACGCCGGCGCCGTGGACGAAGACCATCCGTTCCGGGGGGCTGTGCAGGCGCATAAGTGAATTCCCTGGGGCGGCGGCCGCCCCGCAGTTCGTCCTCCTGGAGCGTTACTTACCGAGGAACTTCTCGAAGCCCTTGGGCAGGTTCAGCGCCGAGGGATCGAACTCCTGCTCGCCCGCGCCGAAGGCCGCCCCGGTTGGCAGGGCCTTGGCGGCATTGGCCCGGCGGGCCTCCGCGGCGGCCAGTTCCTGGGCTGCCTTGGCCGGGTTGCCGGAGCGGGCCTTCTTCTTGCCCTTGGCGGCCTGCTTGCCCTTCCGGGCACCGCCAAAGCCGCCGGGACCGGCCATCCCCGGCATGCCGGGGATGCCGCCGCCCTGGGCCATCTTCTTCATCATTTTCTGGGCCTGGCCGAAACGCTCCAGCAGGGCGTTGACCTCGGAGACGTGGACGCCGGAACCGCGGGCGATGCGCGCGCGGCGGGAGCCGTTGATGATCTTCGGCGCCAGGCGCTCATGCGGAGTCATGGAGCGCACGATCGCCTCGACCCTGTCGATCTCGCGCTCGTCGAAGTTCTCCAGCTGCTGGCGCATGCTCGCGGCGCCCGGCATCATCATCAGCAGCTTCTTCATCGAACCCATGTTGCGGATCTGCTGCATCTGGGCGAGGAAGTCATCCAGGGTGAAGTCCTCCTGGTCGACGAATTTCTTCGCCATCCGGGCGGCTTCCTCTTTGTCCCAGGTCTTCTCCGCCTGTTCGATCAGGGTGAGGATGTCGCCCATGTCCAGGATGCGGTTGGCCATCCGGTCCGGGTGGAAGAGCTCGAAGTCGTCGAGGCTTTCGCCGGTGGAGGCGAACATCACCGGCTTGCCGGTCACGGACGCAACGGACAGCGCGGCACCGCCGCGCGCATCGCCGTCGAGCTTGGCCAGCACGACGCCGGTGAAGTCCACGCCCTCTTCGAACGCCAGTGCGGTGTTGACCGCGTCCTGGCCGATCATCGCGTCGATGACGAACAGGACTTCGTCCGGGTTGATGGCGGCACGGATGTCCGCGGCCTGCTGCATCATCTCGGCGTCGATGCCCAGCCGGCCGGCGGTATCCACGATCACGACGTCGTGCAGCTTCTGCCGCGCCTCGGCGACGCCGCCGCGGGCGACTGCGACCGGATCCCCGGTCGCGGCTTCGAACTCGGACTGCACGCCCGGATGGGGTGCGAACACGGGCACCCCGGCGCGCCGGCCGTTGACCTGCAGCTGGGTCACGGCGTTGGGGCGCTGCAGGTCCGCGGCCACCAGCAGCGGGCTGTGGCCCTGGCCCTTGAGCCACTTGGCCAGCTTGCCGGCCAGGGTCGTCTTGCCGGCACCCTGCAGGCCGGCGAGCATGATGACCGTGGGCGGGTTCTTGGCCAGGCGGATGCGCCGGGTCTCGCCGCCGAGGATCCGGACCAGTTCGTCGTTGACGATCTTGACGACCTGCTGGGCCGGGTTCAGCGCCGCGGAGACTTCCTCGCTGAGGGCGCGCTCCTTGACGTGGGCGGTGAATTCGCGCACCACGGGCACGGCGACGTCGGCATCCAGCAGGGCACGGCGGATCTCGCGGACGGTGGCGTCGACGTCCGCCTCGGACAGGCGTCCCTTGCCGCGCAGATTCTTGAAGGTGGAGGTCAACCGGTCGGAGAGTGAATTGAACACGCGCCGTGCTTCTTTCGTTGATCGAGGACAACTTCCCCGGCCGCGGCCGGAGTTCAACTACCTAGGGTATCAATTGCCGCTGCCCATTCCACGCACCGCCCGCCCGTGGCAAGGTGGGAGCTGTGAGCGCAGAACCGATAACCGAGCCGGTGCAGACCCCCGACGACCGGCCCGTACGCATCCGCACCCTGCTCATCCTGGGCGCCTCCGGGGACCTGACCGGCCGGCTGCTGCTGCCCGGGCTGGGCAAGCTGCTGGCCCTGGGACGGACCACCGGGCTGCAGCTGGTGGGCGCGGCCTCGGATGACTGGACCCAGCAACAGTGGAAGGACCGCGTGGCCGCGGCGTTCGACGGCTGCAAGCCGGCGCAGAACGAGGCCGGCGCGCGGGAGCTTGAGCTCGTCCGCGACCAGACCTCGTACCAGCAGGTGGATGTCACGGCGCCGGGCGCCCTGGGCGGCCTGGTCGCTTCGCTCGAGGCGCCGGTGGCGCTGTACTTCGCCCTGCCTCCGGCCGTCAGCCAGAAGGCCTGCGAGGTGCTCAAGCCGGAGGAGCTTCCGGAGGACACGCGGCTGGCCCTGGAGAAGCCCTTCGGTTCCGGCCTCGAGTCCGCCCAGGCCCTGAACCAGACCCTGCTCGGGCTGGTCCCGGAGGACCGTATCCACCGGGTGGACCATTTCCTGGGCAAGGCCACCGTCTTCAACATCCTGGGCCTGCGCTTCGCCAACCGCCTGCTGGAACCGCTCTTCAACGCCCAGCATGTGGCCAAGGTGGAAATCTTCTATGACGAGAGCCTGACCCTGGAGGGCCGCGCGCGCTACTACGACCACGCCGGCGCGCTCCGGGACATGATCCAGAGCCACCTGCTGCAGATCATGGCGCTGATGGCCATCAATGCGCCGGCGACCCTGAAGGAACGGGACCTGCGGGACCATATCGGCACCACCCTCAGGGCCGCCTCGGTGGATCCGGATTTCCGGCGCTCGACCCGCCGCGCCCGCTACACCGCCGGACGCATCGGCGACAGGGACGTGCCCGACTATGTGGCCGAAAACGGCATCGACCCGTCCCGCAACACGGAGACGCTCGCCGAGATGGAGGTGTCGATCAACAACGAGCGCTGGGCGGGCGTACCGTTCATCCTCCGCTCGGGCAAGGCCCTGGGCCGGCCGCAGAAGGAGGCCATCGTCACCTTCAAGCCGGTCAACCACCTGCCCACCGGCTTCAAGGGACAGGACCAGCCGACCCGGCTGCGCATCGGCTTCACCCCGGAGACCCTCCGCCTGGAGATCGACGTCAACGGTCCGGCCGACATCTTCACGCTGGACCGGGTGGCGATGGAGGCCGACCTGCACGCCGCGGACCTGTTGCCCTACGGCGAAGTCCTCGAGGGGATCCTGACGGGCGATCCGCTGCTCTCGGTCCGCGGGGACATCGCCGAGGACTGCTGGCGGATTGTGGAGCCGGTCCTGAAGGCCTGGGCGGACAACCAGGTGCCGCTGGAGGAATACCCTGCCGGCTCGCAGGGCCCGGCCGGGTGGGGGACCTCCCGCGAGGACATCCCGCTGGGCTGACGTTCCCCCGCTGCCGGCCCGGCCGACGCCGCCGCCGGGCCGGATTCTTCCGGCGGGGAGCATCTGCTGACCAATTTTTTGCATGGCGGGGTGGCGGATGCGGCAAGGGCGGGTCCCGGTGACCGGGACCCGCCCTTGCCGTCCGCTCCGGCCCTGCGTCTGACGGCAGCCGGCGGAAGCCCGGGTGTGCCGGGAGGGCTAAATGGCAGCCTCCCCGCGTTCACCCGTGCGGACGCGCAGGGCCTCCTCGACGGCAATCACCCAGACCTTGCCGTCCCCGGCCCGGCCGGTGTTGGCGGTTGCCACCATCACGTCGACGATGTCACCGGCCCATTCGTCCGCCACCAGGACCTCGATCCGCACCTTGGGCAGCAGGTCCACCGTGTACTCGGCGCCCCGGTAGACCTCGGTGTGTCCGCGCTGGCGCCCGTAGCCGCTGGCCTGGCTGACGGTCAGGCCCTGGACCCCGTAGCTTTCCAGGCTGCCGCGGACGTCGTCGAGCTTTTCGGGGCGGATGATCGCAGTTACCAGTTTCATGCCTTGACCTCTTCCTGGACATCCCGGACGGTAGCGGCCGGCGCGGCGGGAGCCAGCGGCTGGAAGGCGCCGCCGACGCCCAGCCCGCCGAACTCGTAGGCGGTTTCCGCATGCTGGGTCAGGTCCACGCCGGCGGTCTCTTCCTCGGCGCTGACGCGGAAGCCGATGGTCTTGTGGATCGCCAGCCCGATGATGACCGTCAGGATGGCGCAGTAGACGATGGAGAAGAGCGCCGCCACGGTCTGGGCGCCCAGCTGGGCGAACCCGCCGCCGTAGAAGAGGCCGCCGCCAACGCCGTCGGCCGGCAGGGCGATGAAGCCCAGGGCCAGGGTGCCGACGAGGCCGGCCACCAGGTGGACGCCGACGACGTCGAGCGAGTCATCGTAGCCGAGCTTGTACTTCAGGCCGACGGCGAGCGCGGCCAGGACGCCGGCGACGATGCCCAGGCCGATCGCCCCCACCGGGGAGACGTTGGCACAGGCCGGGGTGATGGCCACGAGGCCGGCGACGACGCCGGAGGCGGCGCCGAGGGAGGTCGGGCGTCCGTCGCGGATCCGTTCGGTGACGAGCCAGCCGAGCATCGCGGCAGCCGGAGCGGCCATGGTGTTGATCCAGATCAGTCCGGCCTCCTGGGCAGTGCCGGCGGCACCGCCGTTGAACCCGAACCAGCCGAACCACAGCAGTGCGGCACCGATCATGACCAGCGGGATGTTGTGCGGGCGCTGGGCCGGATCCTTGCCGAAGCCTTTGCGCTTGCCGATGATCAGGGCCAGGACCAGGCCCGCCACGCCGGCGTTGATGTGCACCACGGTGCCGCCGGCGAAGTCGATTGCCTGGCCGGCCCAGGAGCCGATGGCCCCTTCGGCGCCGAGCAGGCCGCCGCCCCAGACCATAAAGGCCACCGGGCAGTAGACCAGGGTGGCCCAGACCGGCACGAAGATGGCCCAGGCGCCGAACTTGGAGCGGTCGGCGATCGCCCCGGAGATCAGGGCCACCGTGATGATGGCGAAGGTGGCTCCGTAACCGGCGCTGATCAGCTTTTCGGTGTTGATCAGGCCCGACATGCCGAAGGACGCGAACGGGTTGCCGAACAGCTGGGCGACGCCATCGCCGCTGGTCATCGAGTAGCCCCAGAGCACCCAGACCACGGCGACCAGGCCGATGGAGATGAAGCTCATCATCATCATGTTCAACGCTGCTTTGGCCCGGGTCATGCCGCCGTAGAAGAATGCCACTCCCGGTGTCATCAGAAGCACCAGGGCCGCGGAAACCATAACCCAGACGTGACCTGCCGTCAGATCCATCTTCACGTCCTCTCGTCGAAGGCGGGCCATTCCCGCCACCACCAGAGTGCCGCCGCCGTGTTTCGGCCGTTCCAGTGCCAGATTTCGGCAGTGTTACAAGGAAGCCGGAAATGTAAAAACGGCATGAAGACGATGCACCGGCCGGATTTCCCGCCGGGTTACCGTCCAGCCGCCTCCCACCACCCGCAGGCTCGCGGCGGGACCCTCGGCTAGGCTTGACGTCATGCCCCTTCCACGTCTTGCGCGCGGCGCTTCCGGCCGTCCCGCAGCTGCCCCGCGTGTGCGGCTGCCGCGGGAAATCAAGGTCCTGCTCGCCGCAGCGTTCGTGATCGCCCTCGGCTACGGACTGGTGGCCCCGGTGCTGCCCCAGTTCGCCGCCAGTTTCGACGTCGGGGTCGCGGCGGCATCCGTCATTGTCAGCGTGTTCGCGTTCACCCGGCTGATCTTCGCGCCCACCAGCGGCAGCCTGACCGCCCGGCTGGGCGAGCGGAAGGTCTACGTCAGCGGGGTGCTGATCGTGGCCCTGTCCACGGGCGCCTGCGCCTTCGCGCAGAACTACTGGCAGCTGCTGCTCTACCGGGGCCTGGGCGGGATCGGCTCCACCATGTTCACTGTCTCCGCCATGGCGCTGCTGGTCCGGCTGGCCCCGCCGGACGGCCGCGGGCGCGTGTCCAGCGCCTATGCCGGGACCTTCCTGATGGGCGGCATCCTGGGCCCGGTGGCCGGCGGGCTGCTGGCCGGCTGGGGCCTGCGCGTGCCGTTCCTGGTGTATGCGGCAGCGCTGGTGGTCGCGGCTGCCGTCGTCGCCGTCATGCTCCGTGAGCCGCGGAACGCCGCCGGCGGCGATGGCACCGCGGCTTCGCCGCCGATGACCGTCCGGGAGGCGCTCGCCGACGGCACGTACCGGGCATCCCTGGTGTCCGCCTTTGCCAACGGCTGGGCAACCTTCGGGGTCCGGATGTCCCTGATCCCGCTCTTTGCCGGCGCGGTACTGCTGGCCGGCCCGTCCACGGCGGGCCTGGCCCTGGCCGTCTTCGCGGTGGGCAATGCGGCGGCGCTGACCTTTTCCGGGCGGCTGGCCGACACCCTCGGGCGCAAGCCCATGGTCATTACCGGGCTGGTGGTCACCGGGCTGGCCCTGGGCGCCGTGGGCTTCACGGACAATGTGCCGCTGTTCGTCGTGCTCTCGGTGGTGGCAGGCTTCGGCTCGGGCCTGCTGAACCCTTCCCAGCAGGCGGCGGTGGCCGATGTGGTCGGCAACGAGCGCAACGGCGGCAAGGTGCTGGCAACCTTCCAGATGGCCACCGACGCCGGGGCCATCCTCGGCCCGGTCCTGGCCGGGGCGCTCGCGGACCGGCTCTCCTACGGCTGGGCCTTCGCCGCCACCGGGGCAATCCTGCTGGTCTCGGCGCTGGTGTGGCTGGCCTTTGGCCGCGAGACGCTCATCCGGGAGCCGCAGCTGCAGCAACGCCCGGACGGCACTGCCTGACTATTCCACCTCGCGCCAGAAAGCGGCCACGCGGGCGTTCCACTCGTCGGGCACCTCCTGGAAGGGCTGGTGAGCCTCTCCCTCCAGCACCTCGAAGCGTGCGCCGGGGATCAGCTCCGCCACTGCGCGGACCAGGTCCGGGCGCAGCGTCGCATCCCGGCCGCCGGCCAGGACGAGTGCCGGGGCGGTGATCCGGGGCAGGCGCCCGGTTGTATCGTGGTCCATGATCGCGTCCAGAAAGCGCAGCAGGTCCTCGGTCCGCTGCTTGTGCGGGAAGGCCAGCACCTCCTCGATGAACCTGTCGACGGTGCCGTCGTCATGCGCCCGGGCGGTGTAGATGTCAAGGAAGAACATCTCCAGGAAGTCGCGCTCGGTAGGAGCCGTCTGCACCAGCCAGCGGACCAGACGATCCCAGCGGCGCAGGTAGGCATCCGGCGCCGGCCAGGTGCTCTGCAGGACCAGGCTGCGCACCAGCTGCGGGTGCCGGAGCGCCAGCTCCTGGGCGATGATGCTGCCGCCGGAGAAGCCCGCCACGTGCGCTGCGGGAACATCGAGCGCGTGGAGCACCTCCGCAGCGTCGTCGGCCATCTGCTCCACCGTTACCGGTCCGGGCGGCATGGCGGTCCGGCCCGCCCCGCGGTTGTCGAAGGCGGTGAGCCGGAAGCTGCCGGCGAGTCCGTCCAGCTGGAACTGCCACGATTCGACGGTGTCGCCCAGGCCCCCGATCAGCAGCACGTCCGGTCCTTCGCCGGCCTGCTCGGTCCAGATCTCCAACCCGCCGCCCCGCACGTGCTTGCCCATGCCTTAGCCTCTTCGTCTCGCCGGGCCGGCCCGTGGTGCTCCGCCCGGCACTTGCCAGGATGCGGCCGATCATACTGTGCTTCGGCGGCCGGCGGGAGCACTGCGGAGGACAACGGAAGGGGCGGGCGCGTTTCCAACGCGCCCGCCCCTTCGAGGATCCTTCTGCCTCAGTTCAGCAGCGCGTCCACAAAGCTCTCGGGTTCGAACGGGGCCAGGTCGTCGGGGCCCTCGCCCAGGCCCACCAGCTTCACCGGCACGCCCAGGCTGCGCTGGATGGCCACCACGATGCCGCCCTTGGCGGTGCCGTCCAGCTTGGTCAGCACGATGCCGGTGATGTTCACGACCTCGGAGAAGACCTTGGCCTGGTTCAGCCCGTTTTGCCCCGTGGTCGCATCCAGCACCAGCAGCACCTCGTCCACCGCGGCCTGCTTCTCGATCACGCGCTTGACCTTGCCCAGCTCATCCATCAGCCCGACCTTGTTCTGCAGCCGGCCGGCGGTGTCGACCATGACGACGTCCACTTCCTGCTCGATCCCGGCCTTCACCGCCTCGAAGGCGACGGAGGCGGGATCGGCGCCGTCAACGTCGGACTTCACCGTCGGCACCCCAACGCGCTGGCCCCAGGTGGCCAGCTGCTCCGCGGCGGCGGCACGGAAGGTATCCGCCGCGCCCAACAGCACGTCCTTGTCCTCGGCCACCAGCACCCGGGCCAGCTTGCCCACGGTGGTGGTCTTGCCGACGCCGTTGACGCCGACCACCAGGACGACGGCGGGCCGGTCCGCATGCCGTTCCACGGCCAGGCTGCGGTCCATCTCCGGGTCGACGAGCTTGATCAGCTCCTCCCGCAGCATCGCCTTGACTTCGTCAGGATCCTGGCTGCCGGCGATCTTGACCCGGTCCCGCAGCGCCTCCACCAGCTCGGTGGTCGGCTCCGGGCCGAGGTCCGCCAGCAGCAGGGTTTCCTCGATCTCGTCCCAGACATCCTCGTCGATCCTGTCCCGCGAAAGCAGTGCCAGCAGGCCCTTGCCCAGGGCGTTGTTGGACTTGACCAGCCGGGCGCGCAGCCGGGCCAGCCGGCCCTGGACCGGGGCCGGGGTCTCCACCGGGATGGCCTCGATGCCGGTCAGGTCCTCGGCCACCTCGACTTCGGCCTCGGGCAGCCCGGTCCCGGGGACCGGCGGGGCGGGCGCCTCCTGCGGCGGGGCCTCCAGCGTGTCGGTGCCTCCGCCGGCCAACGGCTGGTCGTTGGCGTCGCGGGTGGTGGTATAGGTTCCGGGCGGGGTCCGGCGGCCCTTCAGCAGCAGGATGGCGACGGAACCTATGACGGCGATGGCTATGACAGCGTAGAGAATGATCAGGGATACGTCGTTCACAGACCCTAGCTTCTCACAGCACCGCCGTCCTCGGTCAGGTGCTCCCGCCGGTGCGCTCGCGCCGGCGCGCCTCCGCCATCTCCTTGATGAATTCGCGGTCCTGCGCGGACACCTCCAGCTGCCCGGGCCCGTTCCCGTTGCCGCGCACCTCGTTGATGGCGTTGACCACTGTCCGCGGCAGGATCACCGCGCCGGGATTATTGATGAACCATTCCCGGATTTCCGGATCCAACTTGTCCCACCACTGCTCGATGGGTGCAGTTTCCATGACTGTCCTTCCCCTGGTCTGGAAGATTCCCCATGCCAAATTTACGGCGCCCGTATGAACTCCGCGTTAATTTTTTTCCGGCGAGCGCCTCCAGCCTGCGCTCACTGTCACATCTTGGCCCCAAGACATAAGATTTGGCTATGGCCTCCCCCGGTATCGTGGAGATAGAGCGCAAGTACGACGTCGATGAGGACACCCCGGTGCCTGCGCTGCACGAACTGCCGGGAGTCAGCCGGGTGGAACAGCCGGTCGAACACCAGCTGGAGGCCGTGTACTACGACACCGAGGACCTGGTCCTCGCCTCGCGGCGCATCACCCTGCGGCGCCGGACCGGCGGCAGCGACGCCGGATGGCACCTGAAGCTTCCCGAAGACGGCGGCCGGCGCGAATTTCACGAGCCGTTGGGAGAAGACTCCGAAGACGTCCCCGCGCCGCTGCTGCAGCTGGTGCGCGTGCATGTCAGGGAAAGGAACCTGGTCCCGGTGGCGCGGCTGCAGACCCGGCGGGTAGTCCACAGCCTGCGCGGGGCCAACGATGTGCTCCTGGCCGACATGAGCGACGACCATGTGCAGGCCCGGTCCCTCGGACCCGAACCTGCCAGCACCCGGTGGCGGGAGTGGGAAATCGAACTCGTGGACGGCCACCAGGACCTGCTCGATGCCGGAGAGGCCCTGTTCGCCGGTGCCGGGGTCCAGCCGGCAGGCCACGGCTCGAAGCTGGCCCGCGCGCTCGGCGACCGTGTCCTCCCGGCGGCGCCGCAGCCGCCGCAACCGAAGCGCAAAGGTTCCGCCGGCGCCGTGATGCTCGGCTATCTTGACCAGCAGGTCCGGGTGCTCAAGGAGCAGGACCCGCTGGTGCGCCTGGACGCCCCCGACTCCGTGCACCAGATGCGGCTGGCCACCCGGCGCCTGCGCTCGGCCCTGGCCACGCACCGGAGGCTGCTGCAGGCCGACGTCACCGACCGGCTGCGAAGCGAGCTGCGCTGGCTGGGCCACGTCCTGGGCGCTGCCCGGGACGCCGCGGTGATGCAGCAGCGGCTGGCCGGCATGCTCGCCCGCGAAGACGCCACCCTGGTCCTGGGGCCGGTCAGCCGCCGGCTGGACATCGATTTTGGCCAGTCCTACCGGGACGCCCGCGCAGCGGTGCTGCGGGCCTTGGACCAGGACCGGTACTTCCGGCTGCTGGACGCCTTGGACGCACTGCTGGCGGATCCGCCGCTGACGCCGCAGGCCTCGAAGCCGGCAGGCAAGGTGATCCCCAAGCTGGTCCGGCGGGACATGAAACGGCTGAAGCGGGCCGTCAAGGCGGCCGGCGGCGTTCCTGCCGGAGAGAAGGACCCGGATCCGCTGCTGCACGAAGCGCGCAAATGCGCCAAGCGCCTGCGCTATGCGGCCGAGGCCGCAGCGCCGGTCGCCCCCAGGCACGCGGACCGGCTGGAGGCCGCCTCCCATGAGGTCCAGGACATCCTGGGCGCGCACCAGGACAGCGTGGTCGCCCGCCAGCTGCTGCGCCGGCTCGGTGCCGAATCCCTCAGCCTGGGCGAAAACGGCTTCACCTATGGCCGCCTGCATGCCTTGGAACAGGAAGGGGCGGCCGAGTCCGTGAAGCGGTTCCGGCAGGCCTGGAAGAAGTTCCCTCCGGCCGTCCTGAAGAAGTAGGGAGTCGCCGGCCCGCCGGTACCGCCGCATGAAACCGTTCCTGTTCCTGGGCGCCCGGCCCGAGGACACCGTCGCAGACGAGGAATACTCGGCCCTGCTGCGCTTCGGCTGCCTGCAGCCCGGGGAACTGCGGCGCGTGCGGCTGGACTCCGCTCCCCTCCCGGAACTGGACCTGTCGCAGTTCAGCGGCATCATCCTCGGAGGCAGCCCGTTCACCTCCAGCGATCCGCCGGCGCGGAAGTCCCCCACGCAGCTGCGCGTGGAAGCGGAGCTGTCCGGACTGCTCGATACAGTGGTCGACGCCGACTTTCCGTTCTTCGGCGCCTGCTACGGGGTCTCGACCCTCGGCCTTCACCAGGGCGGGGCCGTGGACCGCCGGTTCGGCGAGCCCGTGGGCGAAGTCGAGGTCATCCTCGCCGACGGCGCCGCCCGGGATCCGATGCTGGCGGGGGTGCCTTCGCGCTTCGCGGCATTCGTCGGCCACAAGGAGGGCTGTTCGCGGCTGCCCGCCGGGGCCGAACTGCTGGCCCGTTCCGATCGCTGTCCGGTGCAGATGTTCCGCCTGAAGAAAAACCTATACGCCACCCAGTTCCATCCCGAACTGGACGTCAAGGGGCTGATCACCCGGATCTACGCCTATCGGCACGCCGGGTACTTCCCGCCGCAGCAGGCCGAGGAGATCATTGCCCTCGTCCGTGGCAGCCACATCACCATCCCGCAGCTGATCCTGCGCAATTTCGTGACCCGCTACGCGAGGGACTGACCCGAAGATCCGTGGCGGTTCGAATTTTGTCACTGCCCCCTTGCTAACCTGTTGACCACCCGGCGACCAAGCGGCAATACGGCCGCCCGGATTTCACTCCGCACACACGTCCGGGTCCCCCGTTTAGCCAAAACCGGGTGCCGGACTTCGAGGAAAGGCATGAATTTGGGGGACTATTCGAGGCTGTCGATATCCGCTGCCTCTTGGAAACGGCTGCTGGCCGTTTTGGCAGCCGTTGTGACGGCAGGCAGCCTGGTGTTGGGACTGGCCGGCCCGGCACAGGCCGCCGCGGCCAAGACCACGCTGACGACGGCCGTGTCTGCCACGACGGTGACGGCCGGCGGCAAGGTCAAGGTGACGGCTACGCTCAAGAGGAACGGCAAGGGCCTGCCGAAGAGCACCGTGCGGTTGCAGCAACGGACCGTCGGCGCCAAGGACTGGAAGACCATAGCCAAGGCCAAGACCAACCTGAAAGGCCAGGTCAGCGCGACAGCCAAGGGGCTCCGGAAAGACCAAGAGTTCAGGGCCGTATTCGCTGGATCGAGCAAGGCAAGGAAATCCGCGAGCGGCATCAAGAAGGTTGGCGTCAAGCAGAGCATCAGGATCAGCTCCACCTCGACCACGAGTCCGACCGCCGGCCAGACCATCACCGTCAAGGGCAAAGCCAGTTCCGGTCTTGTGGGCAGGACACTGTATCTGCAGCAGTACAAGGACAGGAGGTGGACCAGGATTGCTTCCGCCAAGGTGACCCAAAGCGCCGGCTTCAGCCTTGCGGCCACGGCACAGTCGGCAGGTCCGCTTTCGCTCCGTGTGCATGCACCGGCGGCAACGGGCATCAGCGCGGCAAGCAGCGCGACAAAGAAATTCACCGTGTACAAGTGGTATTACCTCGCGGACTCCACGCCCCTATCGGCGTACGCGACCGGCACCGGCATCCGGTTCGTCGGCGGTCCCGCCACCATCAACGGCGTCCGGTACGTCAACAGCCTGCTGGGGGTGCTGAGTTCCCTTGACGCCGAGGACGATATCTACCTCGACATGTGGGACCTGAAGGGCAAGTGCCGGCAGTTCGAAGCGACAGTGGGCTTCGACGATGAGGTGTTTGAGGCTCCCGCCGGAATCTTCGCGGCGTTCGTTGATGACGAAATGCACGAGATTGGACACATCGCTGCTGATGAATATGTGAAGAGCCGGATCGACCTTCGTCATGCCGGGAAGTTTTCAGTGGGCATGTCGTGGGACGGCGCCAGCAGCGGGGTCGGGATCGCCGGCTTCGGCAATGCCAAGGTCCTGTGCTCCGCCCGCCCCTAGCTCCGGCAGAAATGCCATGAAAGGCTCCTGCCGGTTCCCTGCCCGGGGCCGCCGGCAGCCGGAGCGGCTCCGGCAGGTCCTATGCTGCTGAAAATTGGCGCCGGGGTGCCGGGAAACAGTCCCCGCGTGCAGGACAGGGGTCAGGCGCTGGCGGCGGTGATGCGCTGGGAGATGACGGTGGAGACGCCGTCGCCGCGCATGGTCACCCCGTAGAGGGCGTCCGCCACCTCCATGGTGCGCTTCTGGTGCGTGATCACGATCAGCTGGCTGGACTCGCGCAGCTCCTCGAAGATGGTGATCAGCCGCCCGAGGTTCGTGTCGTCCAGGGCTGCCTCGACCTCGTCCATCACGTAGAACGGGGACGGGCGCGCCTTGAAGATGGCCACCAGCAGCGCCACCGCCGTCAGCGAGCGCTCGCCGCCGGAAAGCAGCGAGAGCCGCTTGATCTTCTTCCCCGCCGGGCGGGCCTCGACTTCGATGCCGGTGGTGAGCATGTCCTCCGGGTTGGTCAGCACCAGCCGGCCCTCGCCGCCGGGGAACAGCCGGCCGAAGACCCGGACGAACTGCTCGGCGGTGTCCTTGAAGGCCTCGGAGAATACCTGCTCCACGCGTTCGTCCACCTCGCGGATGATGTCCAGCAGGTCCCTGCGGCTGGCCTTGAGATCCTCAAGCTGGGTGCTCAGGAACTGGTGGCGTTCCTCCAGCGCGGCAAATTCCTCCAGGGCCAGCGGGTTGACCCGGCCCAGGGCGGCGAGGTCCCGCTCGGCCTTCTTCAGCCGCTTTTCCTGCTCGGCCCGCACGAACGGCACCGTCGCCTGGACGGGATTGCGGTCTTCGTCCACCTCGGTGCGCAGCGCGGCCCACTTGTCCGGCTTGCCGTTCCCGCCCGCGGCCGGCGCCGCGGGGACCGGCTGGTCCGGCCCGTACTGGGCCACCAGGTGGTCGGCGGTCATGCCCAGCTCCTCGATGGCCCGGGCCTGCAGTGCCTCGATGCGCAGCCGCTGCTGGGCCCGGGCCAGCTCGTCCCGGTGCACCGCATCGGTGAGTTCGCGCAGTTCGTCGGCCAGCGCCGCGGTGGCGGTCCGGACCGTGGCCAGCTCGGCCTCCCAAGCCGCACGCACTTCTTCGGCCGCGTCCCGTTCCCGGGCCGCGGCGTCCACGGAGGCATCCAGCCACGCCAGCGCCTGCCCGGCGCCC
>NZ_JBHTML010000089.1:0-16274 GCF_042679445.1 Arthrobacter sp. GCM10027362 | reverse complement strand
CCGGCCCAGCGTCCGACGGCGGGCAGCGCAAACTCCGGCGCCCGGAACGGAAACGGCCAGCGCCCGGCGTCGTCCCCGGGCCGCCCGGCCAACGCCAATGCCGGGCTGGTCAGGCCGGCACCGAAGGCCAAGGCGCGCCGCGCCCGGCTTTTGATCAGCAAGATCGATCCCTGGTCCGTGCTGAAGATGGCTTTCCTGCTCTCCGTGGCCCTGGGCATCGTGACCGTCGTGGCCTCGATCGTGCTGTGGACCACGCTGGACATCACCGGTATCTTCAACCGGGTCAACGACCTGCTCAGCGAGATTGCCGGCTCCGAGGCCGGCGGCTTCGACCTGCGCAGCTACGCGTCCCTGGGGCAGGTGGCGTCCTTCGCGACCATCATCGCCGTGGTCAACGTGGTCCTGCTGACGGCCCTGTCCATGCTCAGCGCCGTGCTCTACAACATCTCGGCCACCCTGGTGGGCGGCATCGGCGTCACCCTGACCGACGACTGAAGGGCGGAACCCGGGCCCTGCAGGGTTCGGAAGGCCCCTCCTTCCGCAGGGAAGGAGGGGCCTTCCGCGTCCCGTGCCGGCCTAATCCCTGCCCCAACGGTGGCCGGAATGGGACGGGGACCGGGGTGCGCCGGGGGGCCGGGGCGGCCGATTTTGTATTGGGCGCCACGGTGCGGTAGAGTCTTATCTCGGCCCGAACAGGGCAGGGGGCGTATAGCTCAGGCGGTTAGAGCGCTTCGCTGATAACGAAGAGGTCCCAGGTTCAAGTCCTGGTACGCCCACGGATTTCCGGCAGGAATTGCACGGTCCTAGGAGGGCATTGTGAAGAAGTTGCTCGTCCTGGCAGCGGCAGTTGCCGGCGCGGCCATCTACAAGAAATGGCAGGAATCCGAAGCGGAGAAATCCGCCTGGAGCAAGGGAACCGACACGGTCGACTAGCTCCGCCGTTTCCGCATTTGGCGGAAGACCCCGGGGGCATGGCGCAATTGGTAGCGCACCTGCTTTGCAAGCAGGGGGTTAGGGGTTCGAGTCCCCTTGCCTCCACCGGAAAAAGCCGGTCCGCCAGGAGAAATACCTGGCGGACCGGCTTTTGCTTTTGGATAACGTCACCGTCCGCCGTCAGGCCGCATCACACCAACATGGCCGGACACGGTCGGGCTTCCGGCCGTTCGGGATAACGAAGGGCCCCGTCCGCTTGCTTCACGCGCGGCCGGGGCCCTTCCCACGCCTACGACAGGTTCCGTTGGCTGTCCGGGCATCCCCCAAGAACGACCGGCATCCCGAGAATAACAGCACCCGGGATGCAAGATAGCTCTGTGACAAGGCTGACTACCCCGTGAAGGCCATCGGCTGGGCCGGCGGGCAGGTCCACCCGGAATGGCCGGATCCCTGCGACGTACTTGATGAAACCAAAGATGATATTAGGCAAGATGAAATTGGCAACAGCCGCTGAGCATGCTTTCCTACTTATGGCAGAAAAATAAAAGCCATATTCTGCGCGGCTGTGGGGCAGGTTCTGCCACGCTGCGCGGATGTTCCCCCACCTCCAGGCCGTCCCCCCATATAAGCCTGCGGGTGGGTGCTTGCGGCCCCCGACGTTTCCCCCAAGGTGTCGGGGGCCGCACTTCAGGGGACACTCCGGCCATGGATCAGGAGGCCGGCGGCAACGGATAGAACCATTCCTGCTCCGCCCCGTCCGGACCCTTCCAGGTCACGGTCACCGTGGCATCAGTGGTGGCCCGGTCCGGGACGGCGGTGAAGACCAGGCTCTCCCCCGGCGCCACCATACGCGGCTCCGCCGGGGTCCGTCCCGGCAGGCTCGCCGGCAGCCGGATGAGGACGTTGTCCGCGGCGGCGGTGCCGGTGTTGCTGAGTTCGTACCCTCCGGCGCGCGGTGCCAGCTGCCAGGACACCTGCCGTGCGGGGAGGGCCGCAGCCGCCTGCCGGGCTCCGGCGGCGCTGTCCGCGAGGCGTTCCAGGGCGGAGATGATGCGCTGGGCGTTGTAGTCGCTGACCCGCCCGGCGGCCTCCGCCCGCTTGGCGCTGGCCGCCGCGTTCCGGCTTTGCCTGCGGCTTTCGACAATGCTGAGCACCGCGCTGACGATGATGCCCGCTGCCGCGACGTAGACGCCCACAATTTGTGCATCCATGCCGGACCTCGCTTTCTTCCCTCCAGGTGCTCCCGGCAGGCTCCGGTGAGCTGATGCTACCGGCTTCCCGCCCCGCCCCGCCCCGGGCCGGGCCCCGGCCGAAGAGTTGCCCGGGGTCCCTTCGCTGGTCCGGGAGGAGGCTAGGCTGGGCTGGTGAATCTCTTCCTGGCCGCGGCCGGAGTGGCCGGTATCTCCGCTTCCGGTCCGATCATGGCGGCCACGGCCGCTCCCGCCCTCGCCATAGCCTTCTGGCGCAACTTCCTGGGCAGCGTTGCCATGGGTGTGCCAGCGGTGCTTTCCCGGCGCGGCGAGCCGCGCCGGCTGACGGCGTCGGATCTGGGCTGGACCGCGGTGGCCGCGGCGGCGCTGGCCCTGCATTTCGCCTGCTTCATCACCGCGCTGCAGCTGACCTCCGTGGCCGCGGCGACTGCGCTGGTCTGCCTGCAATCGGCGTGGATCGCGGTGTTCAACCGGCTGCGGGGGATCCGCACCGCTCCGGGCGTGGCCGCGGGGCTGGGCTTGGCGCTGGCGGGCGTGGTGGTCATTTCCGGTTTCGACCTGCAGCTCTCCCCCGCCGCCCTCACCGGGGATATTCTGGCGTTGCTTGGCGGCGCTCTGGCCGGGCTGTACACCATGGCCGGCGGACGGGTGCGCCGGAGCCTGTCCACGCAGAACTACACGGGACTGTGCTACGGGATGTGCGCTGTCCTGCTGCTGGGCATGTGCCTGGTCTTCGGCCAGCCCCTGGCGGACTTTCCCGCCGAGGCCTGGCTGGGCATCCTGGGCGTCACGCTGGCCGCCCAAATCGTCGGGCACACGGCTTTCAACTACCTGCTGGCGGTGATCAGCCCGCTGGTGGTTTCAATGATCATCCTGCTGGAAATCCCCGGGGCCGCGCTGCTGGCCGCCCTGTTCCTGGGTGAAAGCCTGCCTGGGGGAACCTATCTGGGGCTGGCCATGATCCTGGCCGGGCTCACCGGCGTCGTGCTGTCCCAGAACCGACGGAACGGCGGGCCCGGCCGCCCGGCCGCCCCGCTGGGCGCCGATTGACCGAAGCGGCTCAGATGCCGCCGCGCTTGGCCACCTGCTTGGTACGGGCCTGGTGCACCTTCCGCAGCACCTTGGCCGGATAGTAGACGCTCATGTAGATCAGCACGGGAACGCGCAGCACGCGCCGGTGGATCCTGTGGTTCTTGTAGGTCCGGTCGAAGCGTGCGACGTAGTACCGGTAGTCCTTCGGCGAGTCCTCCAGCCGGCGCGCGGACATGCCGCTGATCATGCCGGGGAGGTAGAGGATCTTCAGCGCATGGTCCGCCAGGTGCACGGAGACGTCGATGTCTTCGTGCATCTCGTCCGCCTCGTCGCGGCAGACCTCGGTCCGGATGGTTTCCCAGGCGCCTTTGCGGAGGGCCATGTTGGAGCCGAACAGGAAGTGGTACTGCTTCTTGGCCAGCTTCAGCACGAAGCGGCGCATGCGGTCGTCCGCCCGCAGCCCGAACCGGCGCAGGGGCATGTCGTAGTAGAGCACCGGACCGGTGGCGGCCATGACCTCGGGGTCGGCGAAACCGCGCTGGACCTGCTCCACCCAATCGGGCTCCAGCAGGGAATCGGCGTCGATTCGGCCCAGGACGTCCCCGGTGGCATGGTCCAGGCCATAGTTGCGCGTGGGAATCAGGCCCTGCTCCCTGTCCTGGGAAAGCAGGATCAGGGGCACCTCCGGATTTTCGTCCTGCATCAGGCGGACCAGCTCCGCGGTCCGGTCCTTGGACATGTTGTCCACCACAATGATTTCCTTGGCCGGCACCGACTGGTACATCGCGGCGAGGATGCACTGTTGGATGACCGGCTCCTCGTTGTAGGCCGGAATGACAATGGAGACGCTCGGCATGGCAGGGTGCACCCGATCAATCTAACAGCTGTCCCCGGGACAACCCCGGGCACAGCATAACGGTTCCGTTAACGGCGCAGGGACCCCGCCTGACGGGGCCCCTGCGCCGGATTGGGCCTGCGGATCCGGCTCGGAGCGGGCGGGAGCGCCTCACTCCTTTAGGCCGCGTTAGACCGCGTCTTCGCCCGACTCGGCCTTGCGGGAGTTCTTCCGGGTAGCGGGCTCGCCGGTGGCTGTGCCCTCCAAGGATTCGCCCAGGACAGGCTCGGTGGTGGCCCCGGTATCGGTGGCCAGGTGCCTGCCGCCGAGGGCGGCATCGGTTTCCGGAACGGGAGCGGTTGTGGCAGCTTCGGCAGCAGCTACGCCTGCGGCTTCTTCCGCCGGCGTTGCCCCGGTCACAGCCGTCTCGGCAGGCGTTGTTTCAGTTGCGGGCGCGGCGGCCGGGGCTGCAGGCGAAACCGGTGTCTTCCACGGGTCCTCCACGGGCCGGGAGGCGCGCCAGGCCGCCACCCCTGCGGCCACCGCCGCACCGATGACGCCGGCAAGCAGCCAGCCCTTGCCCTTGCCGGACTTGCTGGCTTCCAGCTGCTGCGCGGCGATGGCGGCGTCGGCGGCGGCCTTCCGGGCCTTGCGGCCGGCGTGCTTGGAGGCGGCTGCGGCCTGCGCGGCAGCTTCCGCGGCGGCTTCGGCGGCGGCGGCCTTGTCCAGGCTGCGGGAAACGTTCTCGGCAGTTGTCCCCAGCTTGTTGGAGAAGGTGGGGATGTATTCGCCGACCAGTCTTTCCTTCGCGGAGTACAGCGCCGGCGCTGCCCGGTCCAGGGTTCCCTGGAGCCTCGGAGTGGCCTCGTCCACAAGGCGGGCGATCTTCGGGGCCATCTTTTCCAGTTCGCTCTGGATCTTCGGGGTGACGGTGGAAACGCCCAGGGACAGTTCGTGGGCCGCCTTCCGGATTGCCTCCTGAATGAGCGGGGAGGCCGCTCCGACGCCCTTCTCGATACGAGGAGCCGCCCAGTGGATGGCCGAATCGACCTTCGGTGCTGCCCAGCCCCTGGCTGAGGTCACGGTGCTCCCCAGTTCGCGGGTCAGACGTTCGTTCTTCTTCACAACTACCTCCCGTGGATGGCAACAGTCCAGCATTAGCCTACTTTGCAGCGTGGGGCGCTGCTATGCCCGCTTGGGAATATCCGCGAGTTTCACTGAACGCGGAACCGGACCGGCCTGGCGTTTTCCTCACGGGTGCGTGGAACAATGGGTGCCATGACTGCAATTCCCACCGCCAAAGCGACCATCCACACCAACCAGGGCGACATCACCGTCAACCTGTTCGGCAACCACGCACCCAAGACCGTCAAGAACTTCGTGGGCCTGGCCACGGGGGAAATCACCTGGAAGCACCCCGAAACCGGCGAGGAGACCAACAAGCCGCTGTACGATGGCGTCATCTTCCACCGGATTATCAAGGACTTCATGATCCAGGGCGGCGATCCGCTCGGCCAGGGCACCGGCGGACCGGGCTATCAGTTCGACGACGAAATCAACCCCGACCTGGACTTCACCCAGCCGTACAAACTGGCCATGGCCAATGCCGGCACCCGCGGCGGCCGCGGCACCAACGGCTCCCAGTTCTTCATCACCACGGTGCCCACCCCCTGGCTCCAGGGCAAGCACACCATCTTCGGCGAGGTGGCCGACGAAGCCTCCCGCGCCGTCGTTGACAAGCTCAACTCCGTGGCCACCGACATGCGGGACAAGCCGCTCGAGGACGTGGTCATCCGAAACATCACCGTCGAGCAGCTCTAGCCGCAACAGATCCCCGCCCGCTCATCCGGGCGGGGATCTGTCTATCTCCAGGAGTACAGATGTCCTTCGGCGCGCCGGCCGAGCCCCCGCACACCGAGGTCCCCGTGTGCCCCCGGCACCCGGACCGCGTCTCCTACGTGCGCTGCCAGCGGTGCGGCAGGCCCGCCTGCCCGGAATGCCAGCGCAGCGCGGCCGTGGGCGTGCAGTGCGTGGACTGCGTCAATGAACTGGCACGCAACGTGAAGGCGCCGCGCACGGTGTTCGGCGGCGTCACTGCCGGCCAGCCTGTGGTCACCGTCGGGATCATCGTTGCCTGCGTGGTGGTGTACATCCTGCAGTGGGTGGTGCCGGCCGTCGCCGACCTGATGGTCTACGCCCCCGTCTACACCTCGCAGCTGCCCGGTGTCCCCTTCCAGCCGTGGCGGATGGTCACGGCGGGGTTCCTGCATTCACAGGGCTTCCTGCTGCACATCGTGTTCAACATGTATGCCCTGTGGGTTTTCGGCCAGGCGCTCGAACCGCTGCTGGGCAGGGCGAGGTTCATCACGGTGTACCTGCTGGCCATCTGGGGCGGCTCGGTGGCCGTGCTCCTGCTGGGCCAGTGGAACCAGGGCGTGGTCGGGGCGTCCGGTGGGGTGTTCGGGCTCTTCGCCACCTTGTTCATCATCCAGCTGCAGCGCAAGCAGGACGTGCGCGGCATCCTGGTCCTGATCGCCATTAATGCCGTGATCAGCCTGATGCCCGGAATATCCTGGCAGGCCCATCTGGGCGGCTTGGTAGTGGGAGCGCTGGCCGCCGCAGCCATTGTCTACGTGCCGCGCGGCAAAAACCAGCGGGCTTTGCAGTGGGCCGGCCTGGGCGGCATTGCGGTGCTGCTGGCCGCCTTGACCTGGATCGGCTCCGCGCTCGTCACCGTGACGGTCTAGAACCCGTCTCCTGTGGATTACCTGTGGATTACCTCAGCCAGGGGACCGAGGCGGCAATGATGCGCCCGGCCCGGGTCGAGGGGGCGCCGGCAGGCCTTGTCTGCCGGGACGGCCCCGGGCCGGACCGGCGGACGCTGAGCGCCTCCCGCCGGCCGGTTCACAGGCCGGACCAGGCGCTTTGCGCCGGTCCCCTCGCGGGAAAAGCTTTCAATCCGAGGTCCTCGTGGGAAATCCACCGGCCTCCGCCGGTACCTCTGAGCCCGACGGTACCGGCCGTTTTCATTTAACCTTTCACCACGAGTTTGAGCGGGAATTTCACGTTAAAGCAACGGTTTTCCACAGCCCTTATGCACAGTGTGGGTAACTTACAAATCTGTGATTCCTGCCTGCCCACCCCCGCTGGCGCGGATGTGGGCTTCCCGCCTCCCGCCCGGGCAAAAGATATCCACGCCTGTGGAAAACTGTGTGCACAAGTGTGGATCCGGAGACCTTCACACTTTCCGGGCCCGCGGCAACTCGGCCGGAACACGGCGTGACGTGCGACTTTCCGGCCGTCTGCTTCCGTTTGCCGCCAGGTCCGCGGCGCCTGCCCGCACGGCCCGGACCGCCCCGGTGCCGCGGAAGATGGATATCCACAGCGTTTATGCACAGGGTGGATAACTTACGCGCTTGTGGTTCGCCGGAGAGTGCCGGAAAACTGCGGCACTTCGGGGTTGCGGAGCAAAGGGCGGGAAAGTTGTGCACACCTGTGGATAAGTCTGTGAACATCTGTGCATCTCGGCCCGGTGCCGGTCCGGAGGCAGGGAGGGCGACATATTTTCCTCCAATCCGGAAACATGACGGCGGCGGCGCGGGGGGATCCGGTAACCTAATGAATCCAGTGCCCGGTTCGACCAGCCGGGAACGTCACACGGCCGCCAGCTACCCATGCGGCGGCCGAGCAGGCGTAAGTGTGCACCACCGGGCACCCGAATCGAACAGCACTGCTTGTAGATGTCCCCGTCCAGGCGAAATCTCCGCCGGCCGGTGTTGCCCGCCGCTACCCACGTGTCCGCCGGGACCGCCGGATGTTGAAATGAGGAAGTCATTGACCACAGAAGCTGCGAATTCCACCCGCATTGAGCTGACCGAGGAGGAGATCTTCGCCGCCCACGAGGGCGGCAAGCTTCAGATCGGGCTGACCGCCCCGCTGGATGACAAGCGGGATTTGTCCATCGCCTACACCCCCGGGGTCGCCCAGGTCTCCCGGGCGATCAACACCGACCCGGAACTGGCCGCCCGCTACACCTGGGCCTCGCGCCTGGTGGCGGTGGTCTCCGACGGCACCGCGGTGCTGGGCCTGGGCAACATCGGCGCGGCCGCGTCGCTGCCGGTGATGGAGGGCAAGGCGGCCCTGTTCAAGCGCTTCGCCGGGCTGGACTCGATCCCGCTGGTGCTCGAGACCACCGAGGTGGACGAGATCGTCGAGACCCTGGTGCGGCTGCGCTCGAGCTTCGGCGCGGTGAACCTCGAGGACATCTCGGCCCCGCGCTGCTTCGAGCTGGAGGCGAAGCTGATCGAGGCCCTGGACATGCCGGTGATGCACGATGACCAGCACGGCACCGCCGTCGTGGTCCTGGCCGCGCTGACCAATGCCGCGAAGGTCATCGGCCGCGAGGCGGCCTCGCTGAAGACGGTCATCTCCGGCGCCGGGGCGGCCGGCATTGCCGTGGCCGAGATCCTGCTGGCCGCCGGGGTGCAGGACATCATCCTGCTCGATTCCCGCGGCATCATCGATGCGGGCCGGCCCGGCCTGACCGGAATCAAGGCCGCCTACGCGGCCCGGACCAACCCGCGGTCGATCACCGGCGGCACCGCCCAGGCCTTGGACGGGGCGGACGTGTTCATCGGCGTCTCCTCGGGCACCGTTTCCGAGGAGGTCCTGGCGAAGATGTCGGGCGACGCGGTGATCTTCGCCCTGTCCAACCCGGACCCGGAGGTCCACCCGGACATTGCCCGGAAGTATGCGAAGGTCGTGGCCACCGGCCGGTCCGATTTCCCGAACCAGATCAACAACGTGCTGGCCTTCCCCGGCATCTTCCGCGGCGCCCTGGACGCCGGCGCGCGCCGGATCACCCCGGCCATGAAGGTCGCCGCCGCCGGGGCCATCGCCGCCATCGCCGCCGAAGACGGGCTGGCCCCGGATCACATTATCCCCAGCCCGCTGGACGACCGTGTCGCCCCCGCGGTGACCGCCGCCGTCATGGCCGCCGTGGAGGCCGAAGCCAAGTAGGGATTGGCACGCTCGCGCAACGGACGATGGCCGGGGTCCCTGCGGACCTCCGGCCACCGTCCGTCCCCGGCCAATTTCCGCCGGAGAGCAGCATCTGCTGCCCAATTTTTGAAGGGGTAGCGTGTCCTCGCGCCATCAGCGGGCACCAGGACAGCTGCAGAACGGCTCCATGACCCGCTATGGGGCACCGGGGGCTTGTGCCCGGGACCGGGCAGCCGGCCGGACCGCTGCGGAACCGCACACGACGCCGACGGGCCGGCCCTGCGGGCCGGTGCGGCTTTCCCGCCCACCGGGATCCGGTTGGCGGTGTTGCCGCACTCCCCGGCGCGCTAGGAACGCCAGCGGGTGGTCATCATGAAGCCGATGATGGCAATGCCAAAGCCGATCAGGATGTTCCAGGAACCCGCGGGGGGAATTGGCCAGACGCCCTGCGTGATATAGAAGACGATGATCCACAGCAGGCCCAGGATCATCAGGCCGAACATGACGGGCTTGTACCAGACCGGATTCGGCTTGTTTGGCCTGGCTGCCGTCTCCTGCGGCCGGCGCTCGGTCTTCTTGCGCGGCTTCGATTCGGGCACGGATCCTCCTTGCACGGGGACATTTGTCTCCCCGCCAGTTTAGCCGCCGGGGGAGGAGCCGCAGGGCAGGGGGTCGAACCGGTGAGACCGGTGATCGCGGCCCGGCACATGTTCGTGCGGTCAGCCCGGCACCGGGAAGGCCCGGTCGTCAGGATGAACTGAACCTACTGCGCGGCCAGGAAGGTGTTCAGCCACCCGCGGGAGAATACCACCCGCAGTTTGCCGCCGCTACTTAGTTTTTCTTGTGATGATTCGGGTAGTTCCTACTCTTGTTTTGCCGGTCTTGTTCGTCCGCCCCGGCGTCCCTAAGGTGGTCGGTGACAGCGAAGCGAACCGGATGGGGGGTCCGGCCAAGGCTTCATTCCTGCGGGACCGGGGGGTCTCGAATGTCTCAGTATTCAGCTGCACCGGCGTGCCCAAAAACAGGCGGTAGAACCGGCCAAAATCACAACTTCCAGTCCCGTCGCCACGGCAGGTGGCATCCCTGATGCCGGGGCGGGCGGAAAACCGGCCGAAGAACCGGACGGAGGCCGAACGCGGGGCATCCCCGCCGGTGTTTTTCGATGCGACCGGCAGGCGCTGGCGCAGGATCGTCCTGGTGACGCTCGCATTCCTGTTGATCCTGTGCGGCGGGACGGCCTGGAGCATGCCGTACGTCCTGGAACCTCCCTGGCACGGGCCGCGGAACCAGGACCCGGGGTATCCGGAGCAGCTGCTGGCCACCGCCGACATCGAAAATATCCCCCTGCTCGGCGAGGACGACATGATTTTTTCCCGCATCGACCTGGTCGAGCGGAAGAACGGCAGGGTGTATCTCAAAGACCCCTTCAGCGGTCAGGTCCTCAGGGAGGCCACCGGCGGGGAGCTCGACGTGATCGGCGACGGCCCCTATGTGATGGAGCGGTTCGGGCGGCCGGCCGACCACGAACTAATCCTGACCTTCGATGACGGTCCGAGCGGCCGGTATACGCCGGAAATCCTCGACCTGCTCTCCAGGGAGCAGGTCCCCGCCACCTTCTTCATCCTGGGCGGGCAGGTCGCCAAATACCCGGATATTTTCCGGCGGATCATCCGTGAGGGCCACCTGGCGGCCAACCACACCATGACGCACTACACAATGACAGACGCGGAGTTCCTGCCCGGCAACGAGCTGCGCGGGCGCGAGGAAATCATCGGAGCGGACCGCATCATGCGCGCCGTCGGCGGCTACGCCACGCGGCTGTTCCGTATTCCCCGGGGCGATCCGGACAATAACCCGCTGGCCCTGCTGCAGGCCCAGCAGCTGGGTTATCTGCACGTGGACTTCGACCTGGACACCCTGGACTGGCAGTATCCGGCGGGCGCCGAGATCAAGGTGCCCGAACTGGACGGCCGCGGCCACGTGGTGCTGATGCACGACGGCGGCGGCGACAGGGCGGCGACGGTGCGGATGCTCGGGAAGCTGATTGCCGAAGCCAAGGCCAAGGGCTACACGTTCAGTACCGTTGCCCCCATGCTTACCCCGGGCTACCAGCCCCGGCAGGGTGTCGAGCCGGTGCCGGCGGACCATCTGATGACGGCCGCCTCCGCGGCCCTGTTCGTGGCCCCGAGCAACCTGCTGGGCTGGCTGTTCTGGTTCGGCCTCGGCTCACTAGCCATCATGTCGGCCCTGTACGTGGTCCTGGCGCTGATCTGCCACCACCGGCAGAAGCGGCTGCAGTGGCAGGCGGTCGCGGACGTGGAGCTGCCATTCGTCAGCATCATCCTGCCCGTGTACAACGAGGAGCCTGTGGTGCTCAAAACGCTGGCGGCCCTGCGCGCCAGCGACTACCCGGCCTTCGAGGTGATCGCCGTCAACGACGGCTCGACGGACAACACCCTGGCCGTCCTGCGCCAGCATGCCAGACAGTGGCCGCAGCTGCGGGTGCTCACGCAGTCCAACGCCGGCAAGTCGGCGGCGAGCAACTTCGGCATCTCCCAGGCGCGGGGCGGGATCATCGTCACCCTGGACGGGGACACCGTCTTCGAACCGCAGACCGTGCGGATGCTCGCCCGGCATTTCCTCGGCGTCAACGGCGGACGCGTGGGGGCGGTGGCCGGGCACGTGAAGGTGGGCAACCGGCGCAACCTGCTCACCGCGTGGCAGAGCCTGGAATACATCTCCGGCATCTGTGTCACGCGGATGGCCGAAGGACTCATCGGTGCGATCTCGATCGTCCCGGGTGCCTGCGCCGCCTGGCGCCGCGAGGCACTGGTGCAGGCCGGAGGGTACTCCCATGACACCATGGCCGAGGACGCGGACCTGACCCTGTACATCCAGAAGCTGGGCTACCGGATCGTGCAGGAGAACCAGGCTGTGGCCTGGACCGAGGCGCCCATGACGGTGCGCGGGCTGGCCAAGCAGCGCCTGCGCTGGACCTACGGAAACCTGCAGGCGCTCTGGAAACACAAGGACATGATCCTGCGCCCCCGCTACGGGGCGCTGGGCATGGTCGCGCTGCCGTACACGCTCCTGGCCACGGTCATCCCGCTGCTGTTCATGCCGCTGACCGCCGCGGCTGCGGCCATCAGTGCCGCCGCCGGGAACTGGCACAGCATTGCCGCCTTCGCCGCCTTCGTGGCGCTGACCCACATGGTCATCTCCGTCATCGCCATCCGGATGGTGCGGGAGAGCCCGATGCACCTGCTGGTGGTGCCGGTCTACCGGCTGATCTATGAGCCGCTGCGGGCCTACCTGCTGTATGGTAACGGTCGATGACGCTGCGGTAGGCGCCCGCAAGCCTGGTTTGGTCGCGGCAGGCGGTGGCCAGATCGGTATCCAAGGCACCACCGAAAGACACGGCAACGTCGCCGCCGGCGGACCGGACCCGCGCTATCCGCCCGTCCAGGTCCAGCTGCTTTCCGGCCTGGTCCAGGCCGTAGTAGTTGCCCCAGGACGGGGTGCGGGCGTCGTCGCCGTCGGACACGATAAAGGACAGCACCGCGTTGGCGGCGGCCGGTACCGGAGGCTCGTCGATCCGGTACGCGGATGGCAACGTGACATCCACATAACCGGCATACCACGGGGCGGCCCCGGGAACGGTGGCGGACCCCTCAGGGTCTCCGGCGCAGCCGGCAACGGCCATGACCCCCAGCAGGATGGCCGCCAGCGGGCCGCTCCGCATAAACCTGCCTCGATGCATCGTCAAATCCCATCCCGTTGACACCTGCCGGCGCGATGCCGCCAGTCTGGCACCCTGCCACAGGGCAGGCAGCATAGCACTTCGTTCATATCATCCTGTGAAGAACCCCGCCGTATGAACCGCCTGTCCGGATCGGGCCGGCCGGTGCACCGAGGGTTGCCGGATGTCGGCCGGACTTTGGGAGACAGGTGAATCGGCAACGGCATGGTGGACACGTGCGGGCATGCCGGATGGCCACGGCCGAAGGAATTGAGTCCCTGCCTGTACCGGAGTAACCAGCGGCGGCATGTGCGGGGACGCTAAAATGTGTACCTGATGCAGGTCAGGAGCGGGTAAAGAAGTGCGGGGCTTTTGCGCGTGCGGATCTTCCGCGATTTGGCAGAATCCCCCACGGCGCCGCATCCGGTCCTGAGGGGCCCCTTAGAGGATTGTCGTGAGAGCTTCCACCATTTCCCCGCGTTGGGTGTCGGACACGCTGCGGCCGGTCATGGCAGCCCTGGCTGGCCTGGGACTGGCCGTGGGGCTGGTGGCGGGCCCGGGTCAGCTGGCAGAAGCCGCGGCGGACCGGACGGTGCCGTTTTCTGAACTCCCAAAGTCGTCGGCCGCCGGAGGGTCAGCCACGGTTGCCCCAATGCTCAGGCGCGGCAGGAGCGCCCTGAGGCAGGCCGACATAAAGATCCGGAAACGCGATGCCGGGAAGTGGCTGCAGGTCAGGCCGGCATGGACCGCAGAGAACCGCGCCGTGTTCCCCCGGACTTCCCGTTCGGCCGCATCCGTGAGCGCTGGAAAGAATGTCATCATGCAGCAGAAAGCAGCCAGGCCCAGCCTGCGGGATGCCTCCAGGAAGGAGATCGCTATGCGTCTGGTCTCCTCCGCGGAGAACTCGTCGACCCGGTGGCAGGACCAGTACCGCTACGTCGAAGACATCGGCGACGGCCGGGGCTATACCGCCGGGATTATCGGCTTCTGCTCCGGGACCGGGGACATGCTCGACCTGGTCGAGTACTACGATCAGCTCGTACCGGGCAGCAGGCTTGGCGCCTACCTGCCCGCCCTGCGCAAGGTCAACGGCACCGGTTCCCTCCGCGGACTCGATGGCTTCGCCGACGCCTGGCGCGACGCCGCCGACAAAGACCCGTTGTTCCGCCGGGCCCAGGATGACCTGCGGGACACGATGTACTTCGAACCCGCCGTCTCCCGGGCCGCCGCTGATGGCCTGGGCCCGCTCGGCCAGTTCATCTACTACGACGCCATGGTGGTGCACGGCCCCGGCGGGGGGCCCCTGTCATTCGGCGGTATCCGAACGGCGGCCATGCGGGCGGCGAAGGTCCCGGCCCGGGGAGGGCACGAGGCCGCCTACCTGGCGGCTTTCCTGAACGCCCGGGACGCCGTCATGCGCGATCCCGAAGACGTACATCAGGACCTGGACCGGACAATCGCCCAGCGCCGGGTCCTCGCGGACGGCAACTTCAACCTTGACCTTCCGCTGGCGTGGAAAATGTACGGCGGCACGTTCTCGATTGCCTCGGTGGACTGATCCACCGGCCCGCAGCCGTTTTCGTGCCATGCTGGTTCCCTGGCCAAACGGCCCGGCCAGGCCGGCCCCCGGATGACCGGCAGGCCTTCGCGGGAGGCGCCGCAGGTGGGGTCGGAGCCGGCGCGGAGGGGTGATCCCGGTAGGCAACCGCCGTCCATTTGCCCGGACCGGTCCCGGGACGGATTATTGTATAAGGTCCCGCTTGCCGCAACTGCCGGATTCCGGCGGTGCCGGCGGTCCCGGCCGAGTCCATCCCCTCCCCCGATTGGTGCCACCGACAAGCCATGAGCGAATCCATCCGTATCCTCGTCGTCGACAACTATGACAGCTTCGTCTACACCCTGGTGGGCTACCTGCAGCAGCTGGGCGCCGAAACCACCGTGGTCCGGAACGACGACGTGACGCTGGCCGAGGCGGTGGAGCTCGCGTCCGTGCGCGACGGCGTGCTCATCTCCCCCGGTCCGGGCAATCCCGCGGAGGCCGGCGTCTGCATCGAGCTGATCCGGTGGTGCGGGGAGCACGCCAAGCCGATGCTCGGCGTCTGCCTGGGCCATCAGGCGCTGGCCGAAGCGTACGGAGGCACCGTCACCCATGCCCCGGAGCTGATGCACGGCAAGACGTCCCTGGTCAGCCACCACGGGGAGCAGGTCTTTGCCGGCGTGCCCAACCCCTTCACCGCCACCCGCTACCACTCGCTGGCCGCGGTGCGCGAAACCATACCGGCGGAGCTGGAAATTACCGCAGAAACCGCCGCCGGTGTGATCATGGGGCTGCAGCACCGGAGCGCGCCGCTGTGGGGTGTGCAGTTCCACCCCGAGTCGGTGCTGACCGAGGGAGGCTACCTGATGCTGGGCAACTGGCTGGAGAGCCTCGGCATGGCGGGGGCTGCCGGGCGGGCGGCGAAGCTGAGCCCGCTGATCAACAAGTAGGGATTGCGCAGCGCCCAATCCCTACTTGTCGTTATCGCCCTGGTCGTCGTCATTGCCGCGGTCGCGGTCCTGGCCACGGTCCGACGGCGGGCTGCTCGGAGTGGGGCTCGCGCTTTCGCTTGGCTGCTCGGGCGCAACCGTTACCGTGATGGTGATCAGCGTCCCCTGGTCCACGTCGCTGCCGGCGTCGTGACTCTGCGCGGTCACCGTGCCCGGCTTTACCACCGGGTTCTCCACCGTCACCACCTTGTACGGCAGCGCCACTGCCGGATCTTCCAGCAGCTTGATTGCGTCCTGCTCGGACTTGTCCAGCAGCTGCGGTACGGTCACCTTGCCATTGGAGATCATCAGGTCGACGGTGGATCCGGTGCGGACCTGCTGGCCCGGGGCCGGATCGAGCGAGACGACGCTGCCGCGCGGCAGGTTGGCGCTGTTGGCGGGTTCGGAGGTGCCGGGCACCAAACCGAGCTCGCGGAGCCGGTCCCGCACCTCCCCCTCGGTGCGGCCGGCGAGGTCCTCGGGGAGGATGATGAATTCGCGGCCCTGCGAGATGTAGATTCTCACCTCGCTGTCCACGGCAGCCTGTTCGCCGGTGCCGGGATCGGTGCGGATCGCCTGGCCGGCTTGGACGTCGTCGCTGTACTCCTGCAGGATCCGGGGACGCAGGTCGGCGCCGTAAATAGTGTTCGCGGCCTGGTTCTGGTCCATCCCGGCCACCGCCGGGATGGACACCAGCTGCGGCCGGGCATTCTCCTGCACGACGTTGACCAGGAAGAAGGCGCCGGCGCCGAGGACCAGCACCAGGGCGACCATCAGGGTCACGATCCAGGCGCGCCGCCGGGTCCGCCGGGCATCATCGAGGTCCTGCCGGCTGTGGAAGCCGGCTTCCTCCCGCAGGGCATCGGCGCCGTACTCGGTGTCCGGGTCGGCGGCCGGGGCGTCCGGCTCGGCGCGTTCTTCCGCGTAGCCCTCCCCCTGCTCCGGGGCAGGGGTCGCCGGCCGGGAAGCTGCCAGCACGGCGGGGCCGGCGGCGGCG
>NZ_JBHTML010000088.1:0-16360 GCF_042679445.1 Arthrobacter sp. GCM10027362 | reverse complement strand
GTCCACGGCCTCCTTGTCCCCGTGGACCACGTTGAAGACCCCGTCCGGCAGGCCCGCTTCCGTCCACAGCTCGGCCAGCCAGTTCGCGGCGGTCGGGTCCTTCTCGCTGGGCTTGATCACCACGGTGTTACCCGAAGCGATGGCGACCGGGAAGAACCACATCGGCACCATGGCCGGGAAGTTGAACGGGCTGATGATGGCGGCCACGCCCAGCGGCTGGCGCAGCGAGTGCACGTCCACCTTGGTGGAGGCGTTCTCGGTGTAGCCGCCCTTGAGCAGGTGCGGGATGCCGCAGGCGAACTCCACGACCTCCTGGCCGCGGCTGACCTCGCCAAGGGCATCGTCGAGGACCTTGCCGTGCTCGGCCGTGATGATGGCGGCCAGTTCGCCCTTGCGGGCGTTGAGCAGCTCGCGGAAGGCGAACATGATCTGGGTGCGCCGGGCGATCGAGGTGTCGCGCCAGCGGGGGAAGGCGGCGGCGGCCGCGGCGACCGCGGCGTCGACCGTGGCGGTCGGGGCCAGGGCGACGCGGGCGGTGGTCTTGCCCGTGGCCGGGTTGACGACCTCCCCGAAGCGGGAGTCGCTGCCGGGCTCGGTGTACCGGCCGTTGATCCAGTGGGTGATGGTTTGCATGGGGTGGTCCTCCCGGTCGCTGGTCTTGCTGACGTCCCGACGCAATTGTTCGGGCTTCGATGAACCATCCTGACGGCAGCAGGCGGCTGGAAGTAGCGACGAAGTGTATGAAGTTGCTGAGCCGGGTATACAGTTTGTAAATGCTGGATTTCCGGGATGGTAATGCGGACCCTCAGGCGGAGGAGCACGGAACCCGGACGGTGACCGTCCGGGCGCTACTCGACCTTGACGAGGTACGGTCCGGGCAGCCGGAGGTGCTCTCCGGAGAAGGCGCCCTCGATGCGGCCGTGCGCTGGGTCCACATTGCCGACTCGGAGCGGGTGGGACCGCTGCTCGAGGGCGGCGAGCTCGTGCTGAGCACCGGCCTGTCTTTCCGTGCGTCCCCGGGCGCGGCCGGCCGGTTCCTCGGCGACCTCGAGCAGGCGGGGGCCGCCGGCGCCGTGATCGAACTCGTGGATGCCCAGGGGCGTCCCGACACGGACGCCGTCGAGGTGTTGCGCGGCGCGGCCGCCGGGCGTGCCCTTCCCGTGGTTGTGCTGACGCGGACCATCAAGTTCGTCCGCGTGACCCAGGTGGCACACCGGCTCCTGGTCGGGGAGCAGCTCGCCCGGCTGGAGCGCGGGCGCAGGGTCCACGAGGTCTTCACCCAGCTGAGCCTGGAGGGTGCCAGCGAGCAGCGCATCGTGGACCGCACGGCCGAACTCCTGGGGGCCGCGGTCGTGCTCGAGGATGTCGCCCACCGCGTGCTCGCCTTCAACCCCGCCGGCATGGACGCGGGGGAGTTGCTCCACGACTGGGCGGGACGCTCGCGCCACGTCGGGTACCAAAAGGAGACCGGGCGACGGGCCGGCACGGGCGACTGGCTGCAGACGCCGGTGGGTGTGCGTGACCGGCGTTGGGGCCGGCTGGTGGTGCCGGGGGAACTGCCGGACGACGCCGACGCCGCGCAGGTCCTGGAGCGGGCCGGACAGGCCCTGACCTTGGCCCGGATGGCCGGCCGGGACGAGCAGGACCTGCTGCAGCAGGCACAGGCCGGGTTGATGCACGATCTGCGCCAGCCGCACGCGCTGGACGAGCGGGAAGCCGTGACCCGCGCCCAGGCCCTGGGGCTGGAGCCCAGCGCCTTCTACGTCCCGATCGTCGTGCGGCTGGACCGGCTGCCGGGGGAGGACCCTACCGGCCTGCAGCTGCGCGAGCGGGCGCTGCTGGAGGACCTCGTGGCCACGGTCCGGCAGGCCCGGCGTTCGATGCTGGCCGTCGGCCTGCATTCGGGTTCGTTCGGCGCCTTGCTGGGGGTGCCGGCCCGGCAGCTTGAGGACGGGCTGCTCGAGCGGATCTTCGGGCAGCTCGCCGAGGGGCGCGGGGCGGGCGACGCCGGCGGGCGGGGAGGGGGTGAAGGGGCCGCGGCCTGGACCGTGGGGGTCGGCCGGAGCAGCAGCTCGCTCCTGGAGGCCGCCGCGGGCCTGGATGCGGCCACACAAGTGGCCGACATTGCCGCCACCCTGGAGATCCGGCGGCGCCGGTACTACCGCTTCGCGGACGTCAGGCTCCGTGGACTGCTGGCCGCGCTCCGCACCGATGCGAGGGTCAGGGCCTTCGCTGAGGCGGAGCTGGCGCCCCTGCTGGAGGAGCAGGACACCGGGGCACTGGACTTCCTGGAGCTCTACCTGCGCCACGGCGGCAACAAATCCTCGGTCGCGCGCACCGGGTACCTGAGCCGTCCCGCGCTCTACGCCCGCGTGGCACGCCTGCAGGAGAGGCTCGGTGTTTCCTTGGACGACGCGGAGTCTCGGGCCGCCCTGCACGTGGCGTTGCTGTGGCACCGGATGCGCGGGCAGGTGCCGGGCGAGGAACCCGCCCATGGCCCCGACAACGCGGACCAGGGGTAGCAACCTGGCCCCGGGCGGGTTAGGCTAGGAGGGAATGTCTGACAATCAGCATTCCCTCTGTCGGGGTGAAGCGCGAACAGGACAGGAAGCGGCATCAATGAACACTTTGCTCCCAACAGGTAGTGCCGTCGGTCCGGTGTCGTCGCTCTCGCGGCGGGACGCAGCCATCCAGGAGATCCGCCGCGCCGTGGTGCGCGGCTGGCTGAAGCCCGGAGAGAAGCTGACCGAGGTGCAGCTCTCCCAGATGCTCAGCGTCAGCCGGCCGACCATCCGCGAGGCGCTGAACCAGCTCGCCCAGGAGGGGCTGCTGGTCCAGGAACCCTACCGCGGCCTTCGGGTGGCGACCGTGGACGCGGACCAGATCCTGGATATCGCCAATACCCGCCAGGCACTGGACATGCTGGCCGTGGACGGGATCCTGGACGACCCCACCGGCGCGCGCATGGACAGCGTCCGGCAGGCCTGGGCGGATTTTTCGCGGGTCGAGGGCGATCCCGATCCGCTGGTGCGGCATGAGGCGCACGTCGCGTTCCACCGCCGGATCTGGGCGGCGTCGGAAAATTCGCTCCTGGTGCGCCTCTGGCCGGTCGTCGAGGCCCATATCACCATCGCGCTGGCCCGGGACCAGGCCGTCCGCTCGGATCCCGAGCGTGCCCGGCTGGTCCACCAGCACCTGGTGGATGCCCTGCTCTCGGGCGATCGCGCCGCCATCCAGGAGGCCTTCGAGGCCCACACCATCGGCAGCGCACGCGAGCTCATCGAACTGATCGAAAGGAAGGAAACTGCATGAGGATCCTGGTTGTCGGAGCCACCGGCCTGATCGGGAACGCCGCCGCGGAGACGTTGGAAGCTGACCACGAGGTCATCCGGGCGTCCCGGGGGGGCGGAGACGAAGGTCGACCTGACCGATACGGCCTCCATCCGGGCCATGTTCAAGTCCATCGGAACGGTGGACGCCGTCGTCTCCTGCACCGGCTCGGTCCCCTTCAAGCCGCTCACCGAACTGGACGAGGCGGACTACCGCGCCGGGTTTGCCGACAAGGTGATGGGCCAGGTCAGCCTCGTGACCGAAGGCCTGGCGTACGTGGCCGACAAGGGGTCGTTCACGCTGGTTTCCGGCATCCTCGCACGCGAGCCCATTGCGACCGGAGTGGCGGCATCGCTCGCCAACGGCGCCCTGGAGTCGTTCGTCATGGCGGCCAGCGCCGAGATGCCCCGCGGGATCCGGATCAACGCGGTCAGCCCGACCGTCCTGGCCGAAGCTGCCGGCTACCACCCCTATTTCCCCGGATTCCCGCAGGTGGCGGCCGCCGACGTCGCGCGGGCATTCGTCCGCTCGGTCCAGGGCATCGAAACGGGGCAGGTCTTCAAGGTCTGACCCGGGGCCCGGACAACGGCTCGTAACAACAACGTTGGGGCCCGGCGGCAAGGCCGCCGGGCCCCAACGTTTTGCGTGTGCCTAGAGGGTGAAGACCGTCCGGTGCCAGTCCTTGGTTTGGGCTCCGGTCAGGTCGAACATCACGTGCTTCACGGTGGTGTACTCGTCGAACGAGTAGGTGGACATGTCCTTGCCGAAGCCGGATTCCTTCATGCCACCGTGCGGCATCTCGCTGATGATCG
The DNA here is from genome assembly GCF_042679445.1 of Arthrobacter sp. GCM10027362. NCBI lineage: Bacteria > Bacillati > Actinomycetota > Actinomycetes > Micrococcales > Micrococcaceae > Arthrobacter > Arthrobacter sp. GCM10027362. The sequence continues at coordinate 12,218 of NZ_JBHTML010000088.1, read as the reverse complement.
GGATGTGGTCGTTGATCCACACACAGCCGGAGCGGATTTCGCGGGTGGCGCGCAGCGAGCGGTAGACGTCGCGGGTCCAGGCGGAGGCAGCCAGGCCGTAGGGGGTGTCGTTGGCCAGGCGGATGGCCTCGTCGTCGGAGTCGAACGGCATGGCGGCCAGGACCGGTCCGAAGACCTCGTCGCGGACGATCTCGCTGTCCGCGGGGGCGTCCGCGACGAGTGTGGGACGGAAGTAGGATCCGGCCGCCAGGTCGCCGTCCGGGATGCCGCCGCCGATCACGCGCGCGTAGGCGCCTGCCCGATCGACCATGCCCGCCACCTTGTCGCGGTGCTGCCGGGAGACCAGCGGCCCCATGTCGGTGGCCGGGTCCAGGGTCGGTCCAAGGCGGACCTTCGAGTAGAGCTCCGCGACGCCGTCCACGAAGTCCCGGTACAGCGAGCGGTGGACGATGGCCCGGGTGGCCGCGGTGCAGTCCTGGCCGCTGTTGATGAGGCTGCCGGCGACGGCGCCGTGGACCGCCGCCTGCAGGTCGGCGTCGTCGAAGACCACGAACGGGGCCTTGCCGCCGAGTTCGAGGTGGACGCGCTTGGCCGTCGTGGCGGCCGCCTCGAGCACCGTCCGGCCCACCGCGGTGGATCCGGTGAAGGAGAGCATGTCCACGTCCGGGTGCCGCAGCAGTTGCGCCCCCACGGTGGAGCCCCTGCCGCAGATCACGTTGACCACGCCGTCCGGCAGCCCGGCGTCGCTGGCGGTCTTGGCGAACAGCAGGCTGGTCAGCGGAGTGATTTCGGCCGGCTTGAGGACGATCGTGTTGCCGGCCGCGATGGCCGGGAGGATCTTCCACGCAGCCATCTGCAGCGGGTAGTTCCACGGGGCGATCGAGCCGATGACGCCGATCGCTTCACGGCGGATGGAGGACGTGTGGTCCGGGGAGTACTCGGCCGTCGCCTTGCCTTCGAGGTTGCGGGCGGCCCCGGCGAAGAATGAGATGTTGTCGATGGTTCCGGGAACGTCGAACTCGCGGGTGAGCCGGATCGGCTTGCCTGCCTGCCGGGACTCGAGCTGCGCGAACTCCTCGGCCCGTTCCTCCAGCAGCGCGGCGAACCGGGCCAGGACCGCCGAGCGCTCGCCCGGGGTGGCGGTGGACCAGCCGGGGAACGCGGCCCGGGCGGCGGAGACCGCCGCCTCCAGGTCGGACGGCCCGGCGGTGCCCAGGGCGGCCAGGGGCTCGCCGTTCGAGGGGTCCAGCACCGTGCACACGTCTTCGGAGCTTCCGGACACGGGGTGCCCGTTGATGAATTGGCCTGCTTCGATGCCGGTCAGTACTGTCGTTTCGCTCATATGGTTTCCTGCTTTCCCTGGCTGGCCCTACCCGGAGGTGGGGCCCCAGATATCGCCGACGGTGTAGCCGGTCGGGAACGGGTCGGTTGGGTCGAGGACCCACTGGCTGCGGCCGGTGATCCAGCCGCGGCCGGTGATGGTGGGCAGGACGGCAGTGTGGCCGCCCACCGTGGTTTCGCCGTCGAGGCGGCCGATGAACTCGGTACCGATGATGGACTTGTGGCTGAAGTCCTCCCCGATGGCCAGCTGGCCGCGCGCGTGCAGGGCGGCCATCCGCGACGAGGTTCCGGTGCCGCACGGGGAGCGGTCCAGCGCGCCGGTCCAGGTGGTGGGGTCCGTCGGCACCAGTGGCCCGCTGGTCAGGACCACGGTATTGCGCGCCTGCACTCCGGGCACGCGGTCCCCGGAGTGCAGCATGACCAGGTTGACGCCGGAGACGTTCGGGTTTTCCGGGTGCACGGCCTGGATCTGCTCGGCCGCGGCCATCTTGATCAAGGCGCCGGCCCGGACGAGTTCCTTGCCCCGGGACGGGTCAAGGTCCAGCCCTAGGTCAGCGGCCTTCGCTTGGGCGAAGTACTGGCCGCCGAAGACGATGTCCACCGGGACCGTGCCGAATTCCGGGACTTCCAGCGGCACGTCCAGGCCGACGACGAAGCTCGGGACGTTGGCCACGGTTACCGAGATGACCTTGCCCGACTCCACACGGGCAGTGGCGTGCACCCTGCCGACGGCGGTGTCGATCAGGACCTCGACGACGGGGCCCGGGCGGTCGACGATGCCGGTTTCGATGGCCGCCGTGACCGCGCAGATGGTGTTGGATCCGGACATCGGGGTGAATCCGCCCTGCTCCAGGACAACGATGCCGAAGTCCGACCCGGGGTTCACCGGAGGCAGCAGCAGCACGGCGCACAGCCCGGGGTAGCCCCGCGGCTCGCGCAGCATCAGGCGGCGGAGCCAGTCCAGGTGCTGCCGGCAGTAGTCCAGGCGTTGCGCCATGGTGTCGCCCTGGACCAGCCCGGCGGCCGAGGTCAGGATGCGCCCCGGCTCGCCTTCGGCGTGGACCTCGACGGCGTCGAGGAGCAGGGGCCCGTTCATACGGCCACGGGCTTGGTCACACCGGCTGCCACCAGCAGCCCGGCCAGCTGCTCGCGCTTCTCCGCGGCCAGGGGCTGGAGCGGGGCGCGCACCGGGCCGACCGGCTCGCCGATCAGCTCCAGGCCGGCCTTGATGCCCGCAACGTAGTTGACGGACTCCAGGAAGTCGCTGATCGCCCACAGGTGCTTCCACTGTTCGCGGGCCGTGGCCAGGTCCTTGCGTTCGGCCAGCGTGTTCCAGAACTCGACGGCCAGTTCGGGCACCACGCCGGCGGTGCCCCAGACGGAGGCCTCGGCGCCGGAAGCAATGCCGAAGAACGTGAGCGTGTCCCAGCCGTTGAAGGCCTTGATGCGGTCCGTACGCACGGCGAGCAGCTCCGCCAGGGCCACGGCGTCATCGGAGGTGTTCTTGATGTAGTCGACCCCCTCAATATCGCCCAGTTCGGCGAGTTCGGCGGCGGTCAGCCTGATGCCGGTGGCGCCGGGGACGTTGTAGTAGATGATGGGCAGCGTCACCGCTCCGGCGACGTCGCCGAGGAACCGCTGCAGGGTGGGGAAGTCCAGCGGGTCGTAGAAGGGGGGCACGACCATGAGCGCGTCGGCGCCCACGGACTCGGCGTGGCGGGCCAGCGAGACCGCGCCGTCGGTGGTCATGGACCCGATCCCGGCGACAACCGGGACGCGGCCTGCGGCGGCTTCCACGTACAGTTCGATGACCCGGCGGTACTCCTGATCGGTCAGGCTGGTGAATTCGCCGGTCGTGCCCGTCGGGACGAGGCCGTGGATGCCGGCGTCAATGAGCCGGTCGGCCTGCCGGCGCAGCGCGGCCTCGTCCAGGGCGGAGCCATCGGCGGTGAAGGGAGTGGTGACGGCGGCCAGGATGCCGCGGAGCTGGATCTTCTTGTGCTGGGACATGTGTGTTGTTTCCTCTCGGTGATGGATATCTAACGGGCCGCGACGGGCAGGCTGCGCTGCACGCCGCGGAAGCGGTCGGCGCCGAAGGGCTGAAGGGCCGGCGCGGTGCGGCCACGCACCACCAGGTCCGCCAGGGCAGCGGCGGTGCCGGGCGCCAGGGTGATGCCCATCATCCCGTGCCCGGTGGAGACGTAGGTGTTCTCCAGGTCTCCGAGCCGGCCGATGACGGGCAGGCCGTCCGGGGTCATCGGCCGCATGCCGGCCATGGGTGCCGGCTTCGTGGCCGGCGGCTGCCAGTTGCGGAAGTACTTGGCCGGTGCCCGCAGGATGGCATCGACCCGGACCCGGTTGACCTCCTCGTCCAGGCCGCCGAACTCCATGGTGCCGGCAAGGCGGAGGCGGTCATTGAACGGAGTGACCGCAACCTTCGCGTCCCACAGGTTCACGGCGCTGCGCAGGCCCAGCGCGGGCACCTCCACGCTGTAGCCCTTGCCGGGCCGGACGGGAAGCGGTACCCCGAAGTGCTTCGAGAGCCTGCCGGTCCAGGCTCCCGCGGCGAGGACAATGCGGTCGGCCACGTAGCGGTTGCCGCCGCTGTGCACGCTGGCGACGCGGCTTCCGTCGTGTTCAACCGCGTCCACCGGCGAGTTCTCGACGATCCTGACCCCCATGGCGACGAGCCGCCGGTGCAGGGCGGCGGCCATGGCCCCCGGGTCGACGTGCCGCTCGTAGGGGAAGTAGATGCCGCCCAGGACCGCGTCCGTCAGCAGCGGCTCGCGCTCGTGCACCGCGTCCCCGTGCAGCACCTGCGGTTCCCGGCCGTACTGGGTGGCCAGGTCGAGGTTGTCGAGGTGGTGGTCGAAGTTGTCCTTGTCTGTGAACGCCATCAGCAACCCTGCGGTGTGCATCTCGAAGTCCATGCCGTCGGCACGGTAGTCGTCGAAGATCCCGAGGGTGTCCGCGGCCAGGCGGAGGTGGGCCTCGAAGCCGGCGCGCTGGTCGCGCGCATTGGACTTGCGCCACATGCCGAACATAAACCGCAGGAACGAGGGCTCGAGGGAGGGCCGGATGTAGAGCGGGCTGTCCGGGCGGAGCATCCACTTCAGGGATTTCAGGACCACGCCCGGTCCGGGGACGGGCGCCGATTCCGCCGGGCAGATCCAGCCGGCGTTGACCTTGCTGGCGCCAAGGCCCGTGGCTCGCGCGTCGAGGACGGTCACCTCCGCGCCTTCCCGGGCGAGGTGGTAGGCGGTTGTCAGGCCGATGACGCCGCCTCCGATGACGAGCACGTGCATGGCTTTCCTTTCTGTCTGGCTGGCAGTTTGCCCGGCGGCCGCTTAGAAGCGGACGGCGTCCACGAAACGCTTGAGTTCTTCGTTGGTGCAGTGGTCGAACGCCTCTTCCGGAGCGGCGTTCACCGCGATCTCACCCTCGTGGAAGAACACGACGCGGTCGGCGGCCTTCGAGGCGAAGGCCATGTCGTGGGTCACGAGGGCCAGGGCGATGCCCTCTTCCTCCTTCAGGCGGCGGAGGACGTCGAGGACCTCGGCCGCCACTGGCGGATCCAGGGCGGAAGTGATCTCGTCGCAGAGCAGGAGCTTGGGCTTCATCATCAGGGCCCGGGCGATCGCGACCCGCTGGCGCTCGCCGCCGGAGAGCTGCGTGGGACGGCTGAGGATGTGGTGCTTCATGCCGACCTCCTCGAGCGCAGTCTCCGCACGGTCCCGGGCTTCGCCGGGCTTCATCCCGAGGCGTTTGCGCGGGGCGAGCGTCAGGTTCTCCAGGACGTTCATGTGCGGCCAGAGGGTGTAGGTCTGGAATACCATGCCGACGTCGGACTTGACCGCGTTCCAGGCCTTCGTCCGTGCCCCGTCGGCGAAGACGGTCTTGCCGTCGATGCTGATCTCGCCGCTGTCCGGGTCCGTCAGGCCGGCAATGGCCCGCAGCAGGGTGGACTTGCCCGATCCGGACTTGCCGATGATGACGGTGATGTCCCCGGCCTTCATCTCGAAGTCCACGTGGCGGAGGATCGTGCGTGAGTGGAACGCCTTCTCCAGGCCCCTGGCGGAGACCAGGACGTCTCCCTTGCGTGCCGGCTGTGTCCGGGTCGACGGCTGTGCCGTTCCAGCGAAGCTCATGCCGCCACCGGCTTCATGCCGGGCACGAGGCGGGTGAGGAAGAGCTTCTTGGCTGCCGGGCCGTGCCCGGCGGCGCGCTGCATGCGGGCCTCGATGTGGCTGGTGATCAGTGAGACGGGGAAGGCGATGGCAAAGTACATCAGTGCTGCCACGGTGAAGACCTCCAGGGAACGGTAGGACTGGGCGGAGACGGTGTTGGCCACGAACATCAGGTCCGCGACGGCGATGGTCGAGACCAGGGCGGTGTCCTTGAAGAGCGAGATGTTCAGGGACAGGATCACCGGCAACTGCTGGCGCAGGGCCTGCGGCAGGATGATGTGCCGCAGCTGCTGCAGGTGCGAGAGCTGGAGCATCCGGCCGGCCTCGACCTGCTCGACCGGGACGGCCTGGAACCCGCTGCGGTAGGCCTCGGCCATGAAGGCCGTCAGGTTCGCCGAGAGTGCGATCACCGCCGAGACGTACCCGGGGAGGGTGATGCCCGTCAGGGCGGGCAGCGCGTAGAAGATCCAGAAGAGCTGGACCAGCAGCGGGGTGCAGCGGAACACCTCGATGTAGGCCTGGGCCGCCCAACGGATGACTTCGATGCGCGCCATGCGCGCCATCGTCAGCGGGACAGCGAGCACCATGCTGATAGTGATCGTGATGACGGCGATCTGGAGGGTCAGCCCGAGTCCGCCAAGAAGCGTGGGCATTGCGTCGGCAACGACGCCCCAGTTGAAGTTGTAGTTCATGATCGGAGCCTTTCGCCGGCCGTCTACTTCTTGCGGAGGTCCCCGAGGTTGCCCACCTCGACGTAGTTGGCTTCGGCGTAGGCCTTGGTCAGCACGCCCTCGCTCTTGGCGCGGTCGATCGCGATGTTGACGATCTGCAGGGAACGCGGGTCGGCGTCGGCGGGGACACCGTAACCGGTCGAGGACTCGAAAATGGACGGCTCCGGCACGATGATCTTCAAGCTGTCATCCGCCAGGGCCTGGGACTCCGCCGTGGGCAGGTCGGTGAACTCGGCGATCGCCCGGTTGGCCTGGACGGCTGAGATGGCGTTGGCGTAGCTGTCCATCGGCATGATCTTGCCGGTGAACTGTCCCAGGGCCGCCGCGGGCGCGGCTCCCTGAGCCACCGAGATCTGGCCGCCGTCCTTGATGACGTCGTCTGCGGTGACGTGCTTGGAGCCGGCCTTGACCACGAAGACACCGGGGTAGCTGTAAACGGGGTCCGTGAACTGGATCGCCAGCGAGCGTTCGACGGTGTAGTCGAGGTTCGCGGCGAAATCGTACCGGTCGGCCTGGAGGCCGGCGACGATGTTCTTCCACTCGGCGGCGACCGGAACCAGTTTCACGCCCAGTTCGTCGGCCAGCTGCTGCAGCGGGATCAGGTTGGCTCCGCCGAGGGTGCCGTCGGCGTTCTGGATCGTCATCGGCGGGGCGATGGCGACACCAACCCGCAGTTCCCCGCGCTCCTTGATCGCTTCGATGAAGGATCCCTGGCCGGTCTCGCCCGCGGCCGCCGGGCTGCCGCGGAACCCCGATCCCAGGTAGCCGCCGACGACGGCGAGGGCCAGGACGGCGATGAGCGCGAGGACGATCTTGCTGGTTTTTGTCATGGTGAGCTTCCCTCGATTCAGCGGCGGTGGATCCGCCGTGCCAGTGGAATTACCTAGCTGCCTGATTGTCAGGCAATCTGCCAATAAAAAAACTCTAGGCTGTGATTGGTGTCACGTCCAGTACCCTGCGAAAAGATTGCGAAACTTTTTCGGCCGCTACCGGACGTAGTCCGCGCCCGTGATGTCCACCGTGGATCCGGTGGCGTGGCGGCACCTGCCGCTGGCGAGAAAAGCAATGAGTTCGGCCACGTCCTCCGGGGGAGTGGGTTCGCCCAGCGGCATTCCGGCCGCCATTTCGGCTGTCAGCTGGCCGGCCGCCAAGTCGGTCGCCACCCAGCCGGGCGCGATGGCGTAGGCCAGGATTCCGTCGCGCCCGCAGCCCCGGGCGATGCCCTTGGTCAGGGCGAGCAGGCCTGCCTTCGCTGCGCCGTAGGCCAAGTGCCCGGCGTCGTCCCCGCGGTGGGCCGAGCGGCTGGTGACGTTCACGATGATCCCGCCGCCGCGTTGGCGGAAGTGGCCGATGGCCAGCCGGCACAGCTCGGCCGGCGCGGTGAGGTTCAGGGCCAGGTTCAGGCTCCACCCGTCGTTCCAGGCCTGCTTGTCGTCGAGCGGCGAGGGGATCCAGCCGCCCGCGTTGTTGACGAGGGCGTCCACACGTCCGTGCCATGCCAGCGCCTCGGCCCACACCCGCTCCAGCTGCGCCGGGTCGGTCAGATCCCCGCCGACCACGTGCGTGGCCCGGCCCAGCTCGGACGCCAACCGGTGCGCGGGACCGGCCTGGGAGCCGTAGTGGACGATGACGTTCGCGCCCTGCCGGTGCAGGGCGCTCGCGGTGGCGGCACCGATGCCGCGGGAAGCCCCGGTGACCAGGGCGACCGCCCCGTCGAGCCCGTTCATCAGCAGACCGCCTGGGCGCCGGTGATTTCCACGATGGACCCGCACATGTAGGGCGCTTCATCCGAGGCCAGGAACGCGATGAGCGCGGCCACTTCCTCCGGCCTGCCGATGCGGCCGAACGGGACCAGCGCGTCAAGGTCCGCCACCGTCCTGCCCGAGCGCCGCAGCCCCGCCTCCAGCATCGGGGTGTGGACTTCTCCGGGGCATACGGCGTTGACCCGCACGCCCATCGGCGCGTAATCACGGGCGAGGTTCTGCGTGAACACCACCACCGCTGCTTTCGAGACGTTGTAGGCGATGTGCCCCGGCGCAGGGTGCAGTCCCCACTGCGAGGCGGTGTTGACGATCGCCCCACCGCCGGCCTCGATCATGCGGGGAAGGACCGCGCGGCACAGGTGGAACAAGGCGTCGACGTTCACCGCGAAGCTTGCGTCCCAATCAGCCGCCGTCAGGTCGAGTAGGGCGCCCCGCCGGTTGATGCCGGCGTTGTTGACCAGGACGTCCACCCCGCCGAACTCGTCCACCACGGAGGCGACCGCGGCTTCCACTTCACCGGAGGAGGTCACGTCGAAGGCCAGGAGGCGCGCTGCGAGCCCGTCCTCCACCAGCCGGTCCGCGGTCCGTCCGGCCGCACCGGCATCGGCGTCGCACACCACCACCTGGGCGCCCTCCCCGGCCAGGCGCGCCGCCGCAGCCGAACCGATGCCGCCGCCCCCGCCGGTAACGAGTGCGACCTTTCCCTTGAAGCGCTGTCCGTGCTTGTTCACGGCTACCCCTGTTTCGATTTATTTGTTAGATTGTCAGGCAATTGAATCGAACGTAAGGTACCGTCTCCCCGCCGTCAATGGTGTCGGCGGAACAGGTACAGGTCGCAGGCGGTCCTGCGGACCGACGCTGGTGGAAGGAGCGGACATGAGGTTCAGCCGGTTGCTCAACGTGGTGGATGCCCACGCCGAGGGGGAGTTCGGAAAGGTCGTGGTCGGCGGCGTCGGCCACGTGCCCGGCGACACGATCTTCGAGAAGATGCTTCACTTCAGCCGGCACCAGGACCAGCTGCGGAAACTGCTTCTGTGCGAGCCTCGGGGCGCGGTGTGGCACAACGCCAACGTCGTGCTCCCCTCGAACCACCCGGAGGCGGACATGGGGTACATCATCCTGGAGTCCACCGAATACCCGGCCATGTCCGGCTCCAACACCATGTGCGTCGCCACGGTCCTGCTCGAGACCGGAATGCTGCCGATGACCGAGCCGGTCACCCGCGTGGTGCTGGAATCGCCGGCCGGCCCCATCAGGGTCGAGGCCACCTGCTCCAACGGCAAGGTCGAGCGGGTGAAGCTCGTGAACCAGCCGGCCTTCGTCTACCACCGGGACGCGAAGATCGATGTTCCGGGCGTCGGCGTGCTGTCCGTCGACATCGCCTACGGCGGCATGACCTTCGCCTTCGTCGACGCCGAATCGGCAGGAATCACCCTCGATGTCAGCCAGGAGGCCACGCTGTACGAGCTTGGCCAGCGGATCAAGAAGGCCGCCGCGGAGCAGCTCGAGGTGGCACATCCGGAAAACCCGCTCATTCCCGGGATCACGAACACCTCGTTCACCGGCCCCTTGCTTCACGAGGAGGGGCCGGACGGAGAAGACATGGTCCGCTCGGTCAACGCCGTCATCGTGTCCCCCGGGAGGCTGGACCGCTCGCCGTGCGGCACCGGGACCTCGGCCCGCCTGGCCCTGCTGCATGCCCGCGGAGAGCTTCGCCCCGGCCAGCTCTTCCGGCACGAATCGATCATTGGCAGCCGGTTCGACGCGCGCATCGAAGGCGTCACCACGGTGGGCCCCTACCACGCCGTCATCCCCAGCATTTCCGGCCGGGCCTGGATCACGTCCTTGAACCAGCTGGTGCTTGATCCGACCGATCCGTTCCAGGAGGGCTTCGTCGTCGGCAGGCCCTGGGCGCCGGAATACTGACTCCGTACGTTCGAGTACTGCGGGAGCCGGCCCCTGCGCAGGCAGGGTTGCACCGCCGCCGGTATCTGCAAGGCTGTACCCATGGGATATTTCGTCGAGTACCATATTCCCCCCGGCGACGACGAGGACTTCGAATTCCCGGTCAACGGCGAGGAACCGGATGACACCATCCCGCTGTCGCAGACCGAGGCGGGAACCGTCCATGCCCCGGACCTGCTGGCCCGCACCCTCGTTGCCGGAGCCACCCTGGCCGAGGCCCGGCAAGCCGCCGAGGAGATCATCGGCCACAGCGGGGCCACCGAGGCGCTGCTGTACGAGGACCCGGAGAACTCGACCCAAAGCGGCAGCGGCACCGTGGTGGGCACCTACACGCAGGGCGGGGGCTGGGCCGGGCCCTAGCCGGCCGGACCCGCAGCTGCGCATGGAGACCCACAAGGCCGGGGAACCCGGCCAGGGCCGGCTCGACCGGTTCCGGCACGGGCTGGGCTTCGAGCTGGATCCCTTCCAGCTCGAAGCATGCCTGGCCCTCGAGTCCGGGCACGGTGTCCTGGTCGCCGCCCCGACCGGCTCCGGAAAGACAGTGGTGGGGGAGTTCGCCGTGTTCCTTGCCCTGCAGCGCGGGCTGCGGGCCTTTTACACCACCCCCGTCAAGGCGCTGGGCAACCAGAAGTTCGCCGACCTGGCGCGCACCTGGGGCAGCGGCCGGACCGGCCTGCTCACCGGCGACACCAGCATCAATCCCGGTGCCGACGCCGTCGTCATGACCACCGAAGTGCTCCGGAACATGCTGTATGCGGACCCGGCGGTGCTGGACGGCCTGGGCTATGTGGTGATGGACGAGGTGCACTATCTGGCCGATCCGCTGCGGGGTGCGGCCTGGGAGGAAGTGCTCATCCAGCTGCCCGCGCAGGTCCGCGTGGTGGGCCTGAGCGCAACGGTTTCCAACGCGGAGGAATTCGGCGCCTGGCTCGAAAGCATCCGCGGGGACACCGCCGTGGTGGTCTCCGAACACCGGCCGGTGCCCCTGCGGCAGCACGTGATGGCGGGCAGCGAGCTGCTGGACCTGTTTGCCGTACCGGTGGCCTTCGACGAGCTGGACCCGGGCGGCGGCCGGGACCGCATCCTGGCCGAACACCCGGCCAATCCCGACCTGCTGGCGCTCGCCGAGGCCCTGCGCTACCGGCCCGGGGAGGACGGCGCGGAGCGGGAGCGCGGCCGGACCCGGCATTTCGAGCGCGCCTGGGCCGCCCGGCGGGGCCGGTCCGGCAGGACGCGGCCGCAGCTGGTCCAGCACCTGGACCGCAGGGGCCTGCTGCCGGCGATCACGTTCATCTTTTCCCGGGCCGGCTGCGAGGCGGCCCTGCAGGAGTGCATCGACTCCGGGCTCTGGCTCACGACCCCGGCACAGCGCCGGGAGATCCTGCGGCGGGCCAACGACGCCGTCCGGGACATCCCCGCCGGGGAGCTGGAGGCCTTCGGCTTCGGCACCTGGCGGGACGGACTGCGCCGGGGCTTTGCCGCCCACCATGCGGGCATGCTCCCGGCCTTCAAGGAAGCCGTGGAAGGCCTGTTCGCGGACGGACTGCTCCGGGCCGTCTTCGCCACCGAGACCCTGGCCCTGGGGATCAACATGCCGGCCCGGACCGTGGTGCTGGAACGGCTGGACAAGTTCAACGGCGAAACCCTCGTGGACCTCACGCCCGGCGAATACACCCAGCTCACCGGACGGGCCGGCCGCAGGGGCATCGATACGGAAGGACACGCCGTCGTCCTCTGGCGGCCGGGAACGGATCCGACGGCGGTGGCGGGCCTGGCCTCGCGGCGCACCTACCCGCTGGTGTCCAGCTTCCGGCCCACCTACAACATGGCCGCCAACCTGGTTGCACGGCTGGGCCGGGCGGGGGCTGTGCGGCTGCTCCGCTCCTCCTTCGCCCGGTTCCAGGACCGCGCGGCGGACCCGGCCCCGGCCTTCGGCAGGATCTGCGCTGTTCTGGCACAGTACGGCTACCTCGGCAGCAGCGGGGCCGGACCGGGCCTCGGTCCGGGCGGACAGCGGCTGCGCAGCATCTACGGCGAACGGGACCTGCTGGTGGCCCTGGGCCTGGACCACGGGGCGTTCGCCGGCCTTGACGCCGCGGAACTGGCGGGACTGGCCGGTGCGCTGGTTTACCGCCCGCGGACCGCGGACGGCACCCGGCGGCCGAGGATGCCCACACGCGCGCTCGAGGCCGCCGCCGGGGTCATCGCCGGCCAATGGGCCGGCCTGAACA
>NZ_JBHTML010000087.1:0-16427 GCF_042679445.1 Arthrobacter sp. GCM10027362 | reverse complement strand
CTCTCACCCGGCACCACATAGGTCCGCTGCACCCCGTGCGCGGCCAGCGAGTCCACAATCACATGCCCGGCCGACTTCAGCGTCTTGCCCCCGGGCGCCGCTTCGTCCGGCGCCGCTTCAACATGAACCTGTGTCATCTGGTGTCTACTTTCCCCTGCGAATCTGTCTTGGCCACCGGCTCCGGCCCATCGTGCGACTGCATGAATTGGCATCGCCGTGATTGAGCAAAGTTACATGATCGGTTGTGGTAGGCGGGAGCCGGGCAGGAAACACAGCAGTAATGATTGTGACCCGTCTCATAAGGTGGCCGTGATGGGCAGGGCAGGTGGCCGGGAAGCGCTCAGACGTGCTCCCAGACCACCTCGCCGGGGTCCTTGTCCGGGCGCCAGCCGCGCCAGACCGGCTGTCGCAGCCGGCCGTCCGCCGTGCGTCCGGCATATTTGACCTCGCCCACCAGCCGCGGCGACACCCACTCGGCATCCTGCCGGTCCGCCGCCGGAACGCCGTCGGCGGCCGGTGTCCTGCGGGCGAGCGGGGCCAGCCGGGCTGCCGCCTCGTCCAGGTCAGCGCGGGTGAAGCCGGTGCCGACCCGGCCCGCATAGGTAAGCCGTCCGCCATCGTTCACCGCCAGCAGCAGTGAGCCGACGCCACCCGCCCGGTTGCCGGCGCCGTGCCGCCAGCCAATGACGACCACCTCCTGGTGCGCCTCGTTCTTGACCTTGATCCAGGTGCGCGTGCGGCGGCCGGGCAGGTACACGCCCGACTGTTTCTTGGCGATGATGCCCTCCAGTCCCAGCCGGACCGAGGCATCCAGGGCATCCCGGGCGGTGCCGGTGAAGGCCTCGGGCAGCTGGACGTGACGGCCGGGCCTGACGGCGTCGAACAGGGCCTGGCGGCGGGCCGTATACGGCGAGCGCAGCAGGCTCCTGCCGCCAAGGTGGAGGGCGTCGAACAGGATCAGGTAGGCGGGGGTGGTCCGGACGGCGGCACTGACGTCGGTTTCACTGGTCAGGTTCATGCGGTTCTGCAGCAGTCCGAAGTCGGGACGGCCGCCGGGCGCAAGGGCCACGATCTCGCCGTCGAGCACTGCCGGGCCTTCCGCCAGGCCGCCAAGTTCCTGCAGTTCCGGATAGGTTCCGGTCCGGTCCAGACCCCTGCGGGTGACCAGGCGCACCGTGCCGTCCTCCACCCGGGCAATGACGCGGACGCCGTCCCATTTCATCTCGTAGGCCCAGGCCTCGTCCGGGTCCAGGTCGGCCAGGCTGCCGGCGGTGGCCAGCATGGGGGCGGCATCGGGCAGCGCAGTCCGGGCCCAGCCGCGCTCCGGGCGGACCTGGTGTCCGGATCCGGGCTGGTCCTTCATCAGGTGGATGAGCCAGTTCTTCCCGGCGTCTCCCATTCCCGGAGTATGGATGAGGGCATAGCGGCGCGGCACCGAGCCGAGCCCGCCGTCGTCGCGTCCGTGCAGAACGACGATGACTTCCTTGCCGTCGCGCCACTTTTCCAGCTCGTACGTTCCGCTGTCCCAGATCCTGACGGTTCCGGCCCCGTACTGGCCCTTCGGGATGGTGCCCTCGAAGCTGCCGTAATCCAGCGGATGGTCCTCGGTCATCACCGCCAGCCGGTTTTCTTCCGGCTCCAGCGGCAGGCCCTTCGGGACGGCCCAGGAGACGAGCACGCCGGAGTGCTCCAGCCGGAAGTCCCAGTGCAGCCGGCGGGCGTGGTGTTCCTGGATCACGAAGGACGGCTGCCCGTCCGCGGCGGTCTGGGTGCCGGCGCCGGGTTCCGGGACCGGCTCGGGGGTCCTGGCCGGATCGCGCATGCTGCGGTACCTGGCCAGCCGGTCGCTGCCGGCAGGCGCACCGGGGCCGCCGCCGTCGCCGTGCCAGCCCTGCGCGGCGATCGGGTCGATGCCGGCGGCCACCCGCTCCATGACTTCGCGGTAGTCCAGCTGGGCCAGATCCGGTTCCTCGAGCTCTTCCCAGGTCCGCGGCGCGGCCACATTTGGGTGCAGGCGCCCGCGCAGCGAATAGGGGCAGACGGTGGTCTTGGCGCCGTTGTTCTGGCTCCAGTCCACCAGCACCTTGCCCGCGCGCAGGGCCTTCTTCATGTCGCTGACCACCAGGTCGGGGTGCGCGGCCTCCAGCGCGCGGGCCAGTTCGTGCGCCACCTCGGCGACCTGGCCGGTTGTGTGCCTGCCATCCAGCGGCGCATACAGATGGATGCCTTTGGACCCGGAGGTGACCGGCACGGCGTCCATTTCCATTCCCTGCAGGATCTCCCGGCACAGCAGGGCCACCTGGACGCATTCGGCCAAGCCGGCGCCCTCGCCCGGGTCCAGGTCCAGCACCAGCCGGTCCGGGTTCCGCGGCACGAGGTCCGGGCCGAAGCGCCACTGGGGAACATGGATTTCCAAGGCGGCCACCTGCCCAAGCCAGGCCAGCACCGCCGGGTCGTTGACCAGCGGATAGGTATTCACGTGGTCCCTGTGCCGGATATCGGCGCGCGGCACCCAGTCCGGGGCCGACTCCTCGAGGTCCTTGCGGAAAAAGGGATGGCCGGGTTTGGCCGTCGTACCGACGCCGTCCACCCACCGTTTGCGCGTGGCAGGCCGCCAGGCGGCCTGCGGGATGAGCACATGGGCCACGGTGGAGAGGTAGTGCAGGACGTCGGCCTTGGTGGTGCCGGTCTCCGGATACATCACCTTGTCCAGGTTGCTCACCTTCAGCCGCCGGCCGGCGACCTTGACCAGCTGCTCGTTGGCGCGCGCAGGCATCGTTCGGTCTCCCTTCCCTGGCTGTGCCGCACATGTACGTTCTGCACCCTTTACCCTGCACTCTGTTCCTTATTTGCCGGCAAGGCTAGTGCTTCCGCAGCCTTGGTGTTTCAATGATGAACATGAGGGCCATCTGGACGGGGGCCGTCACCTTTGGCTTGGTGAACATCCCGGTGCGGCTGTACCCCGCCACCACCGACCATGACATCGAGCTGCATCAGGTGCATGACGCCGACGGCGGGCGGATCCGCTACGAGCGCCGGTGCGAGGTGTGCCGGCGCAAGATCGACTACGAGCACATCGACAAGGCCTATGAGGACGGCGAAACAACGGTGGTCCTGACGGATGAGGACCTTGCGGTGCTGCCCGCGGAGCGGAACCACGAGATTGAGGTGGTTCGGTTCGTGCCCAGCGAGCAGATTGATCCGCTCATGCTGGAGCGCAGCTACTACCTGGAGCCGGACTCGAAGTCGGTCAAGGCCTATGTGCTGCTGCGCAAGACGTTGGAGAAGACCGACCGGACCAGCGTCGTGAAGTTCGCCCTGCGGCAGAAGACCCGGCTGGGCATCCTGCGGGTCCGCGGCCCTGTGCTCATGCTGCAGTCGTTGCTGTGGGCGGACGAGGTGCGGGAGGCTGACTTTCCGTCCGTCTCGTCGCGGGTGCGGATTTCCCCGCAGGAACTGGAAATGTCTACGGCCCTGGTAGAGCGCTACGCGGACGACTTTGAGCCCGAGGAGTTCCAGGACGACTACCAGGTGGAGCTGCGCCGGTTGATCGACGAAAAGCTCAAGCAGGGCGAAGCGCTCGATACGGAGGCCACCTTCGGCGTGCCCGAGGAGAGCGAGGCCGGGGACCTGGTGGACCTGATGGAGGCGCTGAAGAGGAGCCTGGAACGCCGGGCCGTCGGGTCCGGCCGGAAGCCGTCCGCCACGCCTGGCACCAAGGGGGCTGCCGCGCGGCGCAAGGGCGCCTGAGCGGGCCCGGCAGCGCGCCTGCCCCGGTGGCAGTCCGGCCGCCGCTTGGTAAGCAGGCTTGCCAAACGCTAGGCTGGGGCGCGAACGGGGGGGCGGCCACGATCATGAGTTCGACGGCCCGGGAAGTCCGTTATCCTTCCTGCGGCTCGGGCCGCTGTCCGGCCGCACCCGTCCGGTACCAATGCTCCGTTCCGGGAGGGGGATCTGCTGCTCGGCGTGCCGCCGGGGTGTTGTGGATTCGTGTATAAGGAGGACCTATGGGCCTGGCAGTAGTCATCATCGATATGCAGAAGGGTTACTTCGAGGATCCGTCACTGGCCGGCCGCCAGGAACAGCTGGTGGCGCAGTGCAACGAGTTGATCGCCCACGCATCGGGTGCTGGTGTTCCGGTGCTGCTGGCCTGTACCGAGCACCAGCGGGATAAGTCCACCTGGACCTTGAACATGCTCGAGGATGACCAGGGCTTTGCCTTTGCCGGCAGCGAGACGGCCGAAATCGTCCCCGGCCTGGCAGCCGAGGGACTGCCACGACTGCCCAAGACCCGCGACAGCGCGTTCGTGGCCACCGACCTGCTGTTCCGCCTGCGCAACCTGGGCACGCAGACGCTGCTGCTGGCGGGCGTGTCTTCGCACAACTGCATTGCCCAGACCGGAGCCGATGCGTTCGCCAACAACTTCCGGGTGGTCTATGCCAAGGATGCGATGGCCTCGACCAACGAAGAGTTCGCCGCCCAGATGCTGACCATCCTCTGCACGGAGTACCGGCAGGAACTGGCGGATGCGGCCACCGTCAAACAGTACCTGGCCGGCGGAAACGGCAGAGGCTGATCCCCTCCGGCGGCCCGGTGGCCGGATGGGGTCCCTTGCCCGGCGCTGGCGTCCAACCTAGGCTGAAGAATGTAAAGCCTGCTTAGGAATTGCCTGCGGACGGTTTCCGCAGGGCGGACGGTACCAAGGCTCCGCATTCCTGAGCCAGGCAGATACCTTGCGACGAATGGAGGATTCTTGAAGGCATCGAAGCAGTTGAGCGAAAACCTGCAGAAGGTCCTGGTCGACTTGATCGAGCTCCATGTCCAGTGCAAGCAGGCGCACTGGAACCTCGTGGGCAAGAATTTCCGCGACCTGCATCTGCAGCTGGACGAAATCGTCGCCGACGCCCGCCTGTTCACGGACCAAGTGGCCGAACGGATGCGTGCCCTCCATGCCGTGCCGGACGGGCGCAGTGCGACGGTGGCCGAAACCAGCAGCCTGGCCGCGTTCCCGATGGGGCTGGTTTCCACCGCTGATACCGTCGGCCTGGTGGTTGACATGCTGGAGGCCTGCGTGGGAACCATGCGCGATGTTCACGACCAAGTAGACGAGGAGGACCCGATCACGGCGGACATTCTTCACGGATTCATCGAAAAGCTGGAGCAGTACGCCTGGATGGTGGACGCGGAGAACATGGCGCCGACAGCCAAGACCGGAACCGCCAAAACCAGGAAAGCTTCCTAACACATACCGGTTACAGCCTGCAGCGCAGGCGGAAAGTAGGTTGATCATGGGACTGGGTGACAAGTTCGAAGCCGCCAAGGACAAGGTTACGGGCAAGGTCAACGAAGCCGTCGGCAAGGCAACCGACGACACCTCGCAGACGGCCAAGGGCAAGGCCCAGCAGGCCGAAGGCGAGATCAAGGACACCGTGGCCGACACCAAGGCGAACCTGAGGGAAGACACGGAGAACGCCAAGGACCGCATGGACGATACCGAAGGCGGAAACCGTATCTGAACCGGCAGCTGCGTGCCGCGGGAATCAGCCCGAAGGCTGATTCCCGCGGCACGGGCCAAGCAGCCGCGACGGCGCGATCGCGCGCACCGGCAGCGGATCCGAGCAGGCGAGCGCGGCCAGATGTCTGTCCCCGGCGGGGACCCAGCCGACACGGAGCCCGTCCAGCTCGCCCGGATCGGGACACCGTATCCGGGCCCTGAACGGCACGGCGGCGGACCGGCCGGTTCCGGCGTCGTCTTCCACGCTGAGGAGCGACGGTTCGACGGCGAGCCCGTGCCCGGTCGCCTTCAGCGCAGCCTCCTTGGCGGTCCAGAGCAGCATCCGTTGCCGGCGGCCGGCAGGGCCGCCACCGGCCCGGCGCTGCTCGGCCGGGGAGAGCACGGTTTGGTCGAAGCCTTCGAAGACCGCCTCCGGCACCAGTTCGACGTCGGCGCCCAGCCGGGTCCCTGCCGGCGCGGCCGCGGCCAGGACGAGGGTCCGGGTGCGGGACAGGCTTACTTCCAGTCCGGCAATCCGGGGCTTGCCGTGATCGGTGCTGCCGCAGCTGCGGCAGCACCGCCCCACCTCCAGCCCGGCTGCCTGCTGCGCGGGCACCCCCAGCAGGTGGGCGGCGAGCAGCTGCAGCAAGGTGCGGGAGGCCAGGAAGGCAGCGGCGTCGTCGTCGTGCCGGTAGCGGCCGGCCAGATCGGCCTGGGTGCCGAGCAGGCTGTGCCAGCCCCCCGCGCCAGCCGCCAGCAGGCTCATCTCTCCGGGCGAGGCGAGCGAGTACAGGATGCCGGGGGACTCCACGGCTCAAGTCTAGCGTTCGCTGCCTTCCCGGCCCGTTCGGCGCGGGGACCGGGGCAGGCTCTCTTGCGGTGGGCGGCCGGTACACATCAGAGGAGCAGGCATGGTATCCCGAGCCCGGATCGCTGCCGGCAACAGCGACTATGCGGCATTGGGCCTCCGGCCGGGGCAGGTCCAGCCCTTCGAAGACGGGATGCGGACCAGCGGCCGGCCCGGGACCTACGAGTGGTGGTACTTCGACGCCCGGCTCCGGGACGGATCGAAGCTGGTCATCGCGTTCTTCACCAAACCGCTGATTCGCCCGCGGAAGCCGCTGAGCCCGGCGGTAACGGTGGACCTGGAGCTGGCCGACGGGCGCAGCTTCCACCGCACCGGGAATTTTCCCGCGGTTTCCTTCGGAGCCGCCACGGACGGGTGCGATGTGCGGATCGGGCCCAATACCTTCACCGGCGATCTGCACCGGTACCGCATCCATGTGGCAATGGACGGCCTCGAAGCCGATGTCCTGCTCACCGGGAGCGTGCCGAGCTGGCGGCCCGGGACCTGGCACTACTTCTTCGGCAACCGGGATGAATACTATTTCGCCTGGCTGCCGGCCGTCCCCGAGGGCGACGCCGAGGTCAGCTACACCGTCGAGGGTGTCAGGCATGTGAGTTCGGGCACCGGCTACCACGACCACAACTGGGGCAACCGGTCCGTGGCCAAAGTGTTCGACCACTGGTATTGGGGCAGGGGCAGCGCCGGCGGGTACGCCGTGATTACTGCGGCCCTTACCGCCGCGCGGCGGTATGGCTACACCCCGTTCACGACCTTCCTGCTGGCCCGTGACGGACGCATCGTGGCCGACGACCGGTCCAAGGTCGATTTCACCCCGTCCGGGTTCTTCCACGACCCCGGCACCGGCAAACCGGTGGCCGCCGTCACCAGCTTCGATTACCGCGACGAGGCCCGACGCTACCTGGTCACCTACACCCGCACCGGCACCGTCCTCGCGGTGAAGCTGGCCGGATTCCTGCCCCGGCCGGCCCGGCTGGCGGCCCGGCTCGCCGGCTTCAGCGGCGCCTACCTCCGCTTCGCCGGCAGCTTGAGCGTACGGGAATACCGGGCCGGGCAGCTCGTCGGTCAGGAAGAGGCGCCCGCGCTCTGGGAGCTGATGTACCTGGGCCGGCCGCGCCGGGGCCGTGGCGGGAGCCGGAAGGATGCCGGGCATGATGCCGCACCGTAACTGCAGTTCCTCCGGGCGGGCGCCGGCGGGCAGGCCTGCGGAATAGGGTCAGCGCGTGATGACAACCTTGAGCGCATTCGTCTCCGCCGCGCGGGCAAAGGTGTCGTAGGCGTCCATCATCTGGTCGAAGCTGAAGCGGTGGGTCGCGAACTTCTCCGCCGGGATCTTCCCCTGGGCCACGAGCCTGAGCAGCATCGGCGTGGTGTTGGCGTTGACCAGGCCCATGCTGATGTTGATGTTGCGGATCCACAGGTCCTCCAGGTGCAGCTGCACCGGCTTGCCGTGGACACCCACGTTGGCCACATTCCCGCCGGGCCGGACCAGGTTCAGCGCCATGTCGAAGGTCTGCGGAATCCCCACCGCCTCGATGGCCACATCCACGCCGGCGCCGTCGGTGAGCGCCAGGACCTGCTCCTTCCAGTCCGCCGCGGAGGAGACGACGGTGTCGGTGGCGCCGAACTCCCGGGCCCGTTCCAGTCGGTTCGCGTCCAGGTCCAAGGCGACGACGGTGGCCGCCCCGCACAGCCCGGCGGTGGCGATGGCCGCCAGGCCCACCGGTCCGGCCCCCACGACGGCGACGGTATCCCCGGGCTTGACCCGCCCGTACAGGACGCCGATCTCGAAACCGGTGGGCAGGATGTCCGACAGCATGACCGCCTGCTCGTCGCCGACCCCCTCGGGCAGCCGGTGCAGCGAATTCTCCGCATAGGGCACGCGCACGTACTCGGCCTGGGTGCCGTTGATCAGGTGGCCGAAGACCCAGCCGATGCCGGAGGCGCCCTCGTCCCCGAGGCAGTGGGAATACAGCCCCGTGCGGCAGTTGGCGCAGTGGCCGCAGGACTTGATGCAGGAGATGATCACCCGGTCGCCCGCCTTCAGGCCGGTCACG
The DNA here is from genome assembly GCF_042679445.1 of Arthrobacter sp. GCM10027362. Lineage (NCBI taxonomy): Bacteria > Bacillati > Actinomycetota > Actinomycetes > Micrococcales > Micrococcaceae > Arthrobacter > Arthrobacter sp. GCM10027362. Next base: position 8,010 of record NZ_JBHTML010000087.1, on the reverse strand, counting down.
GACGGGCCGGCCTCGGTGATTGTCCCCACGCCCTCGTGGCCCAGAATGCGTCCGGGCTGCACGGCCGGAACATCGCCCTTGAGGATGTGCAGATCCGTGCCGCAGATCGTGGTGGTGTCGACCCGGACGATGGCATCCGTGGGCTGTTCGATCACGGGGTCGGGTACTTCCTGCCAGGATTTCTCTCCGGGCCCGCCATAAACCAATGCCTTCACGATGTCTCCCGGGGGTAAAGAGGGGTAAAAAGGAGGTGTGGTCAAGTGCGCCCCACCCCGATCATCGGGGTGGGTGCTCCGGGTGTCAACGGGCGGCGAAGCGGATGTGCCCGCGGGGCCTGTTCGCATCTACAATTCAAAAGGCGTTTTACCGGAGGCCAACCCCACAAGGCTTCGCCGGTGAACGTCTGATGAACGTTCTTCCCTCACCAGATTGGTAACCAGGTGGATCTCACCTTAATGGTCGTGCTTGTCATAGCGCTGGCCCTCTTTTTCGACTTCACAAACGGCTTCCATGACACGGCGAACGCCATGGCCACCCCCATCGCCACCGGCGCGATCACGCCCAAGACGGCGGTGGCCCTGGCCGCAGTGCTCAACCTGATCGGTGCGTTCCTGTCCACCGAGGTGGCCAAGACCATTTCGGGCGGGATCATCCGCGAGGGTGACGGAGGCATCGCGATTACCCCGGAAATGATCTTCGCCGGGCTGATGGGAGCCGTGGTCTGGAACATGATGACCTGGCTGCTGGGCCTGCCGTCGAGTTCCTCGCACGCCCTCTTCGGCGGGCTGATCGGTGCAGCCATCGTCGGTGCCGGATTCGGGGCGATCAACTACGCCGTCGTCGTCTCCAAGGTGCTGCTGCCGGCAGTGCTGGCCCCGCTGATCGCCGGCACGGTGGCGTACCTGAGCACCCGGCTGGCCTACCGGATCACCACCCGCAGGGGCGCCGTCGCGAACCCCAAGCGCGGCGGCTTCCGCTACGGCCAGATCTTCTCCTCTTCACTGGTAGCGCTGGCGCACGGCACCAATGACGCGCAGAAGACCATGGGTGTGATCACCCTGGTACTGGTGTCCGGGGGTTTCCAGGCGGTGGGCACCGGACCGGAGTTCTGGGTGGTTGCGGCCTGCGGCCTGGCGATCGCGATCGGGACGTATTCGGGCGGCTGGCGCATCATGCGGACCATGGGCCGCGGGCTGACCGAGGTCAAGCCGGCCCAGGGCTTCGCCGCGGAATCGTCCACCGCCTCGGCCATCCTGGCCTCCTCGCACCTGGGCTTTGCGCTGTCCACCACCCAGGTCGCCTCCGGGTCCGTGATCGGCTCGGGACTGGGGCGCAAGGGCGCCCAGGTGCGCTGGAATACCGCCCGGCGCATCGCCGTCGGCTGGGTGCTGACGCTGCCGGCCGCCGCCATCGTCGGCGCGCTGGCCGCGGCCGCGGCGCATCTGGGCATAGCCGGGATCATTATCGACGCCGTGGCCGGAGCGCTGGTCATCGGCATCATGTTCCTGGTTTCGCGGCGCAACCAGGTGGGCCACCACAACGCGATCAGCGAACTCGACCACGCCGGCGAGGTCGTGAAGATCAAGCGCAAGAAGAAAAAGAAGAAGACCCCGCAGGTGGAGGTGGCCGAGTGAACATCAACTGGCTGGCGTTCGTGGTGGTGGCTATTGCCACCCTGGTTTCCGCCCTGGTTGTCGTCGGGTCCTACGGGCTCGGGGTGCGGCTGCTCGCCGTCGCGGCGGACGCGGCCCCATCCCGGCAGCCGCTGGTGCGCTCGTCCGCCTATGCCTGTTTCGGCGTCTGCGGCGCCGCAGTGCTGTACGGGATCTACCTGATCGTTCCGGTTTTCCACTAGGAAACGGGTCAGGCAGGCTCCCAGCGTCTTCCGATAAGAGGGAACTTGACTAGCATGGGCCCATGGCCCGGACCGTTTACTACGTAGCAAGCTCGCTCGACGGGTTCATCGCCGACCCGCAGGACAACCTCGACTGGCTGATGCAGTTCAACGGCGTGGAGGGGGTCCAGGACACCTACGCGGACTTCTTCGCCGGCGTCGGGGCCATGGTCATGGGTTCGGCAACCTACCAGTTCATCCTCAAAGCCGGACCGTGGGATTACGGGAACACCCCGACCTGGGTGTTCACCCACCATGAACTGCCGGGCATCCCGGGCGCGGACATCACCTTCGTGCGCGGCGAAGTGCCGTTGTTCCACGAGGCCATCTGCGCGGACGCGGGGGAGAAGGACGTCTGGGTGGTCGGCGGCGGGCCGCTGGCAGGCCAGTACCTGGCGGCCGGGCTGCTGCATGAAATGATCCTGACGCTGGTCCCGGTGACGCTGGGCCGCGGCAAGCCGCTGCTGCCGGTGCCGACCGCGGCGCCGGCAGAGCTGCTGGGGACCAGGGTCCTGGGCGGCTCCATGGTGGAGCTGCGCTACCGCTTCGCGAAGACCCGGTAATACGCGCCGCTCAGCCGGCTTCCCGGATCAGGTTGGTGATCCGGGCCGTCGAGAGCCGGCGTCCGGCGTCGTCGGTCATCACCACCTCGTGGACGGTCAGGGTGCGCCCCAGCTGCAGCGCCAAGGCCGTCCCGGTGACCAGGCCGGAGGATACGGAGCGGTGGTGAGTGGCGCCCACTTCGATGCCCAGCGCCGCCCGGCCGGGGCCGGCGTGGATGGACGCGGCGAGGGAGCCCAGGGTCTCGGCCATCACCACATGGGCTCCGCCGTGGAGGATGCCGAAAGCCTGGGTGTTCCCCTCCACCGGCATGGTGGCCACCATGCGTTCCGGACTCATCTCCAGGAACTTGATGCCCATTTTCACGACCAGCGCCCCCACGCCCGTTTCCCCCAGCCAGGGCCGCAAATGCTCCGGCACGCCGGCGTCGGCCAGTTCCCGGAGCCGGTCCGCGGCGGCCGGGACGGACCGGCCGCCCGGAATGAAATTGTCGCTCATGGGAACTAGGCTGGCATCTGTGAGTGAAACAAACAAACCGGATTCCGTAGCCACCATCGAGCCCCCCCGCGGGACGGACACGGTCCCGGACACCGTTGCCGGCACGGATACCGGGACGGCCGGCGGGAGCCGGCGGCTGCTGGTGGTCGACGGGCATTCGATGGCGTTCCGGGCGTTCTATGCCCTGCCGGCGGACAAGTTCGCCACGGATACCGGCCAGCACACCAACGCTGTGTATGGTTTCACCTCGATGCTGCTGGCCATGATCCGGGACCAGAACCCCACCCATGTGGCCGTCGCCTTCGACCTGGACACCCCGACCTTCAGGTCCGAGGAATACAGCGAGTACAAGGCCGGCCGGAACAAGACGCCCGAGGAATTCCACGGCCAGGTGGACCTGATCATCAAGGTCATGGAGGCCATGCGGATCCCCACCATCAGCCTGGACGGCTACGAGGCGGACGACATCATCGCCACGCTGAGCAGCCGCGCAGAGGCCGCCGGCTGGGACGTGCTGGTGGTCTCCGGGGACCGGGATGCGTTCCAGCTGATCACCGACAAGGTCACCGTGCTGTACCCGAAGAAGGGCGTCAGCGACATCCCCCCGATGGACGCCGCGGCGGTGGAGGCCAAGTACTTCGTGGGCCCGCAGCACTACTCGGACCTGGCCGCGCTGGTCGGGGAGACGGCGGACAACCTGCCCGGCGTTCCCGGCGTCGGCCCCAAAACGGCGGCCAAGTGGATCAACCAGTACGGCGGCCTCGACGGGATCCTGGCGAACCTGGACTCCATCGGCGGCAAGGCGGGGGAGGCGCTGCGCGCGAATATCGACCTGGTCAAGCGGAACCGCCGGCTGAACCACCTGCTCCGCGACCTGGACCTGCCGGTCAACATGGAAGCCATGACCCTGCAGCACCCGGACCGGGACGCCGTCGAGGAACTCTTTGACGCGCTGCAGTTCAACACCCTGCGCAAACGGCTCTTCGACCTCTTCGCCGAGGCCGAGCAGGACGAGGAAGTGCAGGTCCACGCCCCGGTACACGTCCAACTGGCCACCGCCCGGGAGCTCGAAGCCTGGCTGGACGGCACCAACCAGTTCAACGTCGCCGTGCAGCTGGCAACCGAAGGCAGCGGAGACACCGAGGACGCCATCGGCCTGGCCCTGGTGACCGGCTCCGGGGCCGCCTATGTGGCGCTGGGGGAGCTCGACGCCGAGGCCGAGCAGGTGCTGGCGCACTGGTTGGCGGACCTGGACGCGCCCAAGGTGGTCCACGACTTCAAGGCCGCCTACAAGCTGCTGGCCCGGCGCGGGCTGACGCTGCTCGGCGTGGTGGACGACACGGCCATTTCGGCCTACCTCATCCAGCCGGACCGGCGCAGCTATGAGCTGGCGGACCTGGCCCAGTACCACCTGAAGCTCTCCGTGGCCGCCGCTCCCGCGGCTTCCGGGCAGCTGGAGCTGGGACTGGGCGGAGACCCTGCCGGACCGGCAGTGATGAAGGCGTTCGCCGCGCTGCAGCTGAGCGAACACTTCGCGGGCCAGCTGATCGGGCGCGGGGCCAACCAGCTGCTGGGCGGGCTGGAGCTGCCGCTGTCCCTGGTGCTGGCCCGGATGGAACTGACCGGCATTGCGGTGGACACGGCCAAGCTGGACACCCTGCTGGACGACTTCAGCGCCACCATCAATGCCGCCAGCTCCGAGGCCTTCCGGATCATCGGCAAGGAGATCAACCTCGGCTCGCCCAAGCAGCTGCAGACGGTGCTCTTCGACGAGCTGGGGCTGCCCAGGACCAAGAAGATCAAGACCGGCTACTCCACCGACGCCGATGCGCTCACGGACCTGGTGGCCAGGACCGGACATCCCTTCCTGCTCCAGCTGCTGGCCTACCGTGATGCCAGCAAGCTGCGCCAGACCGTGGAGGGGCTGCGCAAGGCAGTGGCCGAGGACGGCCGCATCCACACCACCTACGCGCAGACCGTCGCCGCCACCGGGCGGCTGTCCTCGCTGAACCCGAACCTGCAGAACATCCCGGTGCGCAGCGACGAAGGCCGGCGCATCCGTGCGGTCTTCGTCGTCGGCCGCGGCTACGAATCGCTGCTGACCGCGGACTATTCGCAGATTGAAATGCGCATTATGGCGCACCTGTCCGGGGACCAGGCGCTGATCCAGGCGTTCCGCGACGGCGAGGACCTGCACCGTTTCGTCGGCTCGCGGATCTTCAACGTGGCACCGGCGGACGTGACCAGCGAGATGCGCGCCAAGGTGAAGGCCATGTCCTACGGGCTGGTGTACGGGCTGAGCTCGTTCGGACTGTCCAAGCAGCTGAACATTCCGGTGGACGAGGCCCGGACCCTGATGAAGGACTACTTCAGGCGGTTCGGCGCTGTGCGCGACTACCTGCGAGCAGTGGTGGAGCAGGCCCGGCGGGACGGCTTCACCTCCACCATCGAGGGCCGCCGCCGCTACCTGCCGGACCTGAACAGCGACAACCGGCAGCTGCGCGAGATGGCCGAACGGGCGGCGCTGAACGCGCCGATCCAGGGCTCTGCCGCAGACATCATCAAGAAGGCCATGCTCGGAGTGGACCGGGAGTTGGCGGAGCAGGGCCTGAAGTCCCGCATGCTGCTGCAGGTCCATGACGAACTGGTGCTGGAAGTGGCCCCGGGCGAGCGCGAGGCGGTGGAACGGCTGGTCCGCGAGCAGATGTCCGGGGCGGCGGAGCTCTCCGTGCCGCTGGACGTGTCGGTGGGCGTCGGCCAGGACTGGCAGGCGGCCGGACACTAAGAGATTGGGGCGCTCCCACAGTGTCGGCTGCGCCGCCACGGCGGGGCCCGCGCGCCCCACTCTACGGGGCGCTCCCACAGTGTCGGCTGCGCCGCCACGGCGGGGCCCGCGCGCCCCACCCACGAGGACACTGACCCACTCTGGGACGCTCCGGCGAGTCCTGACTGTGATTCGGCTCACATTAGGGTAGATTCCCGGCAAGGGCTGGACGCCGCGGGACCGCCGGGAGGTCTGTCGATGATGTTGGGCCGGAATGTTGTCAGCCGTCGGGCCGCCGCGCTGCTGCTCGGGGTCACGGCGGCCGTTATGCTCGCCTTCGTGGCGGTATTTGCGCTGCACCATGTCATGCCCTTGGATGAACTGAAGAAATTCGTGGACATTGGCGCCGAATCGAACCTGCCGGCGTGGTGGAATGCGGTGCTGCTGTTCCTTGTCGCGGGTCTGGCCGCGGCAGCCGCCCTCTGGCAGGGCGGGAGCAGGGTCGGCGCGGCCTGGTGGATCATTGCGGCAGCCGCGGCCTACCTGAGCTTGGATGAGACTGCCGGGCTCCATGAACGGCTGGCCCGCCCCACCGTCGCCGCCGGCATCGAGACGCCCACCTATCCGTGGCTCGCGCTCGGCGTCGTCGTGGCCGGCGCCGGGGCGTTCGTGCTCTTCCTGGCCGGCCGGATGCTGCCCTGGACCGCCTACCGGCCCTTGGCTGTCGCCCTGGTGCTGTATGCGCTGGGTGCCGTCGGTACCGAGGCGTTCAATGGCTGGGTCCGCGGCACCGGACCAGGTCTCCTGTTCTCCGCCGGCCTGATCGTCGAGGAGGGGCTGGAGATGCTCGCCGCGATCGTGGCCGTCGTCGCCGTCCTGGACTATCTCGTGGACGGCCTGCGACTGTCGCAGCGTTCCGCGCGGCACCCACCCGGGGCCGGGCCTGCCGCCCGCGGCAGCGGCCGCCCCCGGCCGGCCGCAAAGCGTGCGGTGCCGGGCCGGGCCGGGCAAAGGGCAGCCTGATGGCCGCACGCACCCCGGTACGTCCGGGATGCTAGGCTCGGCAGCGTGAAGACTGCCTCCAGGGAAGCCGGTCCCGCCCTGCGCACCGAACGCTTCGGTGCGCTTCGCGAGGACGGGTTGGCGGACCAGCGGCTCCAGGGCTGGTTCGACGCCGTCATGTTCGGTTTCCACGACGCCAAGGCGGATCCGGCCGACGTCGCCCTGTACGCCGAGGCTTATGCCGCGGACGGCCGGGTGCTCTCGGCCGTATACGACGACGCCGAGCGGCCGGGCGTCTGGGATCCGGCTATTCCGGTGGCCACCTATGCCACGATGCTGAACACGCTCAATGTCGGCGGGGCGTTACTGGACACGCACCTGGTCACTGCAGTGACGGTGCGGCCGACGCACCGCCGGCGCGGCATCCTCCGCCGCCTGATCACCGAGGACCTGCGCCGGGCCGCCGAGTCCGGCCTGGCGCTGGCCGCGCTCACCGCGTCCGAGGCGACCATCTACGGGCGCTTCGGCTTCGGTGCGGCCGCCCTTTCCCGCAGGGTCCAGGTGGATGTGCGGGAGCGCTTCGGCCTGCACCGGCAGGCCGCCGAAACTGCGGACGACGGCACGGTGGAGGTGGCGGATCCGGACTCCCTGGCCGTGCTGGCCCCGGAGGTCTTCGACCGCTTCCACGCCCTGACACCCGGCTCCGTGGCCCGCCAGTCATCCTATGCCCAAGTGGTTTCCGGGCGCTGGCGGCAGCATAAGCCCGAGCCGGACAGGTCGCTGCGCGCTGCGGTGTACTACGGGGCCGGCGGCACCGCCGACGGTTATGTCTGCTACAGGTTCGCCGGCTGGGACAGTTCCCCCCGGACGGTGAAGGTGGTGGACCTGGTCGCGGCCGCGCCCGATGCCTATCTGGGCCTGTGGCGGTACCTGGGCGCCATCGACCTGGTGGAGCGGATCGACTACCCGCTGGCCCCCGTCGAGGATCCGTTGCCGTGGGCCCTGCAGGATCCGCGCGGCTACGAGGTCAAGGGCGAGGAAGACGTACTCTGGCTGCGGGTGTTGGACCCGGTGGCCGCGCTGCAGGCCCGCAGCTATGCCGCGGACGGTTCGGTCAGCTTCGAAGTCTCCGATCCGCTCGGCCTGGCCGGCGGGTGCTGGCGGCTCACGGCCAGCGGCGGCGAGGCCGCCGTCGAACCGCTGGCATCCGGCACCGCCGTCGAGCTCAGCTTCGGGGTTGACGTCCTCGGCTCGCTCTACCTCGGCGGCGCCGGAGCCCGCACGCTGGCGG